>JAAYJI010000027.1 GCA_012523015.1 Candidatus Hydrogenedentota bacterium | reverse complement strand
GCGCTATACCTTCAGCACGGGTCAAGGTCAGCGGCTTCTCATTATAGATATGTTTCCCGTGATCCAGCGCGTCTAGAGCGACGGCAGCATGTGCTTTCGGCACCGTCAGGTTCAACACAATATCGATTGCATCGTTTTCGAGAAGGGCGCGCGGACTTGCTGCCATTGGGATTCCGTGCTGCTTTGCCTTGTCCCGTGCCGCTTCGGGCAAGAGATCGGCGCATAGGGTAATGTCAATATCGTGGAAGCGTTTCCCGCCCTCAAAATAGAGGTCGGATATGTTACCGCATCCAATCACACCAACACGAAGGGCGTCCATTTTATTCTTCCTTCAACGCGGATCTGCGTGCTGCCCACAGCATGCCGCGCTTCATAATGTCAAAACATTGCGGAACGTCAAAGTCGGCGGCAACGTGTCCCAATGCGGAATAGAACACACGGCCCGCGCCATAAGGTCGTTTCCAGACGACCGGCATCACACAGCCTTGGATCCACGGATAGACATCGCCCGTCAACACTGTGTGTGCGAGCACCTCGTTGGAAGGATCCACGTGCATATAATAACACTCTGAACGCATCTGAAAATCACGTATACCTTCCATGACCGGGTCTTGAGGACGGTCAATGTGAACGGTATAGGGGATGATGCCGCCCGGATGTTCGACAAATTGACCGCCTACCATAAATTGAAAGGCTGTGTTGGTTCGGAAGGCGTCCCCCATGCCGCCATGCCATCCGGCGATTCCGGTGCCTCGGGCGACAGCATTGAGCAGCGCTCTTTCCTCTTCTTCGGAAAGCACGCCCATGGTCCAACAGGGTACAATCAGATCGTAGGTAAGTAACGCCTCTTCGTCTGCAAAGACACTGAGCCGTTCTGATAGGGTAACTTCAAATTCCTGTTCCTTAAGGAAGGGGACAAAACGGGCGGTGCATTGGGCAGGCTCATGGCCTTCCCAACCGCCCCATACCATCAACACTTTTTTCATGATACACTCCGCGGGAATTCCAACTTGGTTGCGAATAATAAGGTCCGTAGATCAAGGTAATTTTCCGTAGTATACGCCACTGAGCCGAGAGCAGCAAAAAGCATTTGCGCCACACTGTGCTGCGCACTATTGTCATGGGTATCCGCCCGTGCCGGTCAAAGAAGAGCGCCCCGACACACCGGAATCTTTTGAGATACCGTTGAAGTGCCGGGGCTCTTTTCAGTCTATCAGCAACGAAGATCCAAGACAGTGCAACCCTTAGGACGCGGGGTCTGTCTGGCTTGGTCCTTTATTATTCTTTTTCGGTTTGCGCGTGAAAAAATCATAAAGGATGGGCAACACGTAGAGCGTCAATATACCTGAAATCAGAATACCCGCGGCGGAAGCAAGGCCGATATCATTACGCATTTCCGCGCCGATTCCACGACCGAAGGCCATGGGCAGCATACCGAGTACAGCGGCAAGGGTAATCATTAACACAGGCCGCAGCTCTTCCTGGGCAGCCTTAACCATGGCATGATGGCGAGCCATCCCCTGCGCTACATTGGCGTTAAAATCGTCCATAATAAGGATGGCGTTATTGACCACAATACCGATGAGCATGACAATGCCCATGAGTGTGAAAATACTCATGCCGTAGCCGCCCCATGCCAAGCCATAGAGCACACCTATAAGCCCCAGCGGCAAGGTAACCAAAATGAGGACGGGCTGTTTAAAGGACTCAAGCAATGCCGCCAACATCAATACGACGAGGATTGCAGCGATCATGGCCGCTTCAAAGAGCGCCACGATCCCTTCCGACATGACCTCATAGACACCACCAAAACGGTGGGAGTAACCGGGCGGCAAGGCGCCATGATTTTCAAAGGCTTCCGTTAATTGTTCGGCAGCCGTGCCTAAGGGCAATTGGGGCGACAGGTTCGCGTAGAACTTTGAAATACGTTGTTTGTCTTTTCGGGTAACTTGCACCGGGGCGAGGGTCTCTTCAATGGAACCGATATTACTCAGCATCATGGGCCGGCCGGGCGCGGCAGGAAAAAGGAAATCGCGCACCTGATCTTTGCCCTCTTTTTCAGAGAATTTCACCACGATGTCATAGTTCCGTGCATCGCGCTTAAAGGTGCCCGCCGTGATGCCTTCCAGATTCCCGCGCAGCGCCATGCCAAGCATGGCCGGGGCAAAACCGAGATCAGCAAGGACGGCACGATCGGGGCGTATGCGCAGTTCTGGCTTCCCTTGACGTGTCGTCGTGTCTAGATCGTAAAATCCGGGCATGGATGAGGAGATGTCCTCAGCAACCAAGGAGAGCCGATCGAGCTCGGCCAATTCGGGTCCGCTAATTTCGAATTCCACGTCAGAGCCTTGACCGCCCGTGAAACTGGTCACCACAATCGTGGAAATAACGCCGGGGTAGTGCTGTAGCTTTTCCCGGGTCATGTCTAATATATCCTGCAGGCTTTCACTGCGTTCTGTACGTTCATTGAAGCGCAAGAGTATCTGTGCTAAATGAACGCCTTCGGAGCTTTGCCCCACCATACCTTGCACCTTTCCGATAGTGGTCAACATATGGCGTAGATGCGGCAAGGCTTGCAACTCTTCTTCTATGACCAACACATTTTCGGTGGTTTTTGCAAGGTCAAAACTGGTTGGGAATTCAAGTTTAACCGACATTTCACCGCGGTCCGCCTCTTCACCCATGCCGAAGCCAAGGGTCCCGCCCACTTTCAAGCTGTGCGCGAAGAGCAGACACACCAAAATAATAAATACAAAAGCGAGGGAGCGAAACCGTGCAAAAAGACGGAGCTGCCCGCCATAGATGCGAACCAACAGATCAAAGGCGCGGTCCCAGCCCCGACTGAAGAGGGCGGCAGGAGACCATTTGCTTCTCTTTTTCGCAGGCTTTAAGAGCACGGAAGCAAGCATGGGCGTGAGCGTAAAGGACATGAACAAGGAAACGGCCGTCACAATAACCATGGTCATGGCAAAGGGTGCAACGAACAAGCCGACCATGCCCGGCATGACAGCAATGGGAAACAAAACCACAATGTTGGTGCCTGCACTCGCCAATACAGGAATAAAGGATTCACCGGCACCTACTTGTGCCGCATCCTTGGGGGAAAGCCCCTCATCGAGACGTTTGACGATACCCTCCAACACAACGATGGAGTTGGTTACGAGAATACCCACAGACATACCGATAGAAATCAACGTAGACACGTTAATCGTGTATCCTGCCATGCTCATGAAAAAGAAGCCCACAATAATGGTGAGCGGCATGGTAACGATAATGATGGTAATGGTTCGTATATTGTGCAGGAAGAGAAGCAGGATCAGTCCGGTTAATAAGACCCCTTGCGCTACATTTTTCCACGCATCATTGACCATGGCACGGGTAAAGGTACCGTCATCGGTAACCCAGATCAGTTCCATGCCTCCGGGCATTTGAGCATCCAAGACTGCCAGGGCATCTTTAACGTTGTCAATTACTTTAACAGCGTTTGCTTCTGCACGCTTGATAACACGAATCGCAATGGCTTGACGCCCGTCGACATGGGCAATCTGACGCTGCTCTTCGGTTTTCATTTTCACTTCCGCCACGTCCTTAATATAGGTACGCTGACCTTTTTCTCCTTTGACTTCAATATCGCCAATCAAGGCAAGGTCTTTAAAATCGGCGTCAAACTTAACCGAATATTCGGTACCGTGGGAACGGATACGGCCGGAGGGAATGATGCGCATGCCCTCTTGAATGGCCTGAACCAAATCGAGAGAGGTGAGTCCGCGGGCGGCGAGTTTTTCGCGGTCAGCCTGCACATGGACTTCGCGTTTGGCGCCGCCTTCAATCTCCACGCTGGCGACACCCGGTAAAATGGATAGCTTGTCGCGCAGATCATTATCGGCATAATCAAAAAGTTCATCTACGGGTCTGTCGCCTGTCAACGCCAGTGTCAACACCGCTTTGGCGTTGATGTCGAATTTCACGACTTTGGGATCTTCTACGCCATGGGGGAAATCGTTGCGGATAAGGTCAAGTTTCTCGCGTACGTCGGTGGCGGCGATATCTTGATCCACGTCCAAATCGAATTCCAAGAGGGTCTGACACACGTTTTCAATGCACATGGAGGTTACGTGTTTCAGCCCGGAAATGGTGGACACTTCATCTTCAATGGGTTTAGCGATATCACTCTCAATTTCTTCGGGCGTGGCTCCGGGATAAATAGTCACGATGGTGATATAGGGCAGGTCGACCTTGGGCATAACCTCAAGCCCCATCTTTCGATAACTATTAAAGCCGAGAATCGCCAGCGCGATAAAAAGACAGGTAATCGCAACAGGGCGGCGTACAGCGAAATTGGATAATGACATGGATTATTCCCCTCCAATCATTTCAATTTGTACACCATGGTTCACCAAATTGTAGCCCTTTACAATGATTTGGTCTCCCGCTTTAAGTTCACTTTGGGAGATGTCGATCCAGCCGGAGGTAGACAGGCCCGGCTGCACTTCCACCGCCCGCGCTTTGCCGGCATCAGCCACAAAAACAAAGCTTTTGTTGTCGCGGATCTGGATGACCTCCTGAGGCACGCCGATGGCGGTGTAGCTATGCAGTACCGTTTCAATTTGCGCCATAGCCCCCGGAGCAACCCCTTCCGGCGGCGATTCGACCAAGCATTTCACTTCAAAGGTGCGTAATTGATCTTGAATCTCCGGGCTTTTGTAGTAGACCGGAAATTCACCCAAATCAATGGCGCCTACGGTAACATGCAACTTACTGACGTTGGTCACGACGCGGGGATAATATTCACTGGGCAAAAAGGCGGACACTTCAAGAACGCGGGGATCAGCGACACGCACGATCGGCGTGCCTGCGCCGCAAAACTCCCCCTCTTTCTTCGCACGGAAACTCACATAACCGTCGATGGGACTGTAGATGAGCGAATCATCTAATCTACGCTTAGCAATGGCAAGGGCGGCGATCGCTTTTTTCTCTTGTTCTTCATATAATCTAACAGCAGTAGTGGCGCGTTTTAACTGGGCTTGTGCTACTTTATAGCCTGCCTCCACTTGTTCCATGGCATCAAGGGTAATCGCCTTGTCTTCCATAAGCCTTGTGAAGCGCTCATAGTCTAGCTTCATCTTATCGAATTGTGCTTGCGCCGCCTCTTTTTGCGCTTCGCCGTCAACACGGGCATACTGGGCAACCGCTGTATCCTGCTGCGACATTTCATAAGCCTGCGTCAAAATCTCTTTATCGATTTGGAATAAAGCGGTCTTATTCGCTTCCACCGCTTCGCCATCTTCTACAAACATAGCAGTTAAAACACCATCGACCCGCGGCGCAACCATGGCGTAATTTTTAGGCACCAACGTACCTTGTACATAGACAGATTCCCTAAAAGCATGTTCTTCAATAGTGGAT
>JAAYJI010000026.1 GCA_012523015.1 Candidatus Hydrogenedentota bacterium | reverse complement strand
GCGGCTGTGGGTGTGCTTCCCCAGCCGGACACCTGCATCATTTTCGCGGACGGGCTGCGCTTTGATGTTGCCGGACGCTTGCAGGAAGTCCTGGAAACTCGGGGGCTTCGCGTCCGGCTAACGCATCGTCTGGCGCCGGTGCCAAGCGTGACCCCCACCGCCAAGCCGGTGGCGTCGCCAGCACATATAGCCTGTGAGGAAACAGGCGATTACGGAGAGTTCACACCTTCCCTGAGTGCTACCCACAAGCCGTCAAGCGCACAACGACTCCGTGATGAGATGGCACGGCAGGGCATTGAGGTGCTCGAAGAGGAAGAAGTGACCATCCCCTCGGGGTCTCAACAGGGCGGTTGGACGGAAATGGGTAAACTGGACAGTCAGGGGCACGCGCTGGGCGCGGGGCTGGCCAGGCAGATAGTCGCAGAAGTAGACGCCGTTGCCGACCGTGTCGTCGGTCTTCTGGCAGCCGGATGGAGCCGGGTGCGAATCGTCACGGACCACGGGTGGCTCCTGGTTCCGGGGAGTTTGCCTAAGGTAGCATTGCCTGTCTATCTCACGGAAACCAAATGGGCGCGATGTGCTGTGGCGCAGGGCGAGATTCCGGATGGATTTCCGGTTTTCCCCTGGCACTGGAATGCACAGGTGCAGATCGTATCGCCTCCCGGCATCGGGTCCTTTTATGCCGGGATAGAATACGCCCACGGAGGCGTGAGTCCGCAAGAATGCGTTGTTCCCGACCTGCTGGTGGAACGGGGAACCGAATTGGTGAAAGCAAAGATTGAAGCCGTGCGCTGGCGCGGTATGCGTTGCCGGGTGACCGTGACCACCAATGCGCCAGGCGTACAGGTGGACCTTCGTCTGCATGCTCGGAAAGCGAATTCCAGTATTGTCGTTTCAAGGAAAGATGTGGAAGAAAGCGGCGAGATCAGTCTGGCGGTGGAAGACGACCGTCATGAAGGCGCTGCGGCCATTGTGGTGCTCCTGGATACGGGAGGACAGGTGGTGGACCAGAAACCGACTCAGGTTGGAGAAGAATAATGACTATCGAATTGGATCATCTGGATTCCCTTGCGGCTTCGGCCTTCGACGGGTACCTTGTTCGGAAAGACCTGGTGCGTAAATATTCGCGCCAGTATCCCGTGCCCACATACGTGGTGGAATTCCTCCTGGGCCGGTATTGCGCTTCGGTGATCGAAGCAGAAATCCTCGAAGGCCTTGAGATTGTGGAGAAACAGCTCAAGGATCGAACGGTCCGTACCGGCGAGGAGGAACTTTTCAAGGCGCGCGCCAAGGAACAGGGGGAAGTACGGATCATAGATATTGTGAAGGCCAGGCTTGACGCGAAAAATGACTGTTATGTGGCCGAATTGCCGAGCCTTGCGCTGCGGGATGTGCGCATTGCCGATGCGATGGTGCGCGATAACGAGCGGATGCTGACGGACGGTTTCTACGCCGAGGTGTCGCTCAGTTATGCTGCCATCATCGCGCAGCAGAACGCGGGCAGGCCCTTTGGTATTGACGGGCTGCGCCCGATCCAGCTTTCCAAGCCGGATGCGCTCGACATCTTCGCCAAAGGTCGGGAACGTTTCACCACACAGGAGTGGATTGATTTTCTCCTGCGTTCGATTGGCCTGGAACCGGCCGCCATGGATGAACGCGCGAAACGGGTGGCGCTGCTCCGCATGGTGGCCTTCGTGGAGCCCAATTACAATCTTGTTGAATTGGGGCCGCGCGGCACGGGAAAAAGCCATCTCTTCCAGCAGATTTCCCCTTACGCCCACCTGATTTCCGGCGGCAAAGCAACGGTGGCGAAGATGTTTGTCAACATGTCGAACGGTCAACGGGGTCTCGTATGTCAATACGACGTGGTGTGCTTTGACGAGGTCAGCGGCATTTCCTTTGACCAGAAGGACGGCGTGAACATCATGAAGGGATACATGGCGTCCGGCCAATTCAGCCGCGGCAAGGAGAACATCCGCGCGGACGGCGCTATTGTCATGGTGGGCAACTTCGATGTGGATGTTGAGCAACAGCAGAAGGTCGGGCATTTGTTGAGCCCCATGCCGCCCGAGATGCGAAATGACACGGCGTTCATGGACCGGATTCATGCCTTTGCCCCCGGTTGGGACTTTCCAAAGCTCAGCGCGCGGGAACACTTCACCGATCACTTTGGACTCGTCAGTGATTTCCTCAGCGAATGCTGGAGCCGGCTTCGTTCAGGGAACCGGCTGGCGGCGCTGCAAGGCCGGGTGCATCTGGGTGGGGCGCTGAGTGGACGCGACATCGAAGCCGTCAACAAGACGGTGAGCGGCCTGTTCAAACTCCTCTATCCCGATCCCAGTTTGCCAATTGCAGATGACGACCTCGAATGGATTATCCGCCTTGCCCTCGAGGCGCGCCGCAGGGTGAAAGAACAGCAGAAACGTGTTTTCAAAAGCGAGTTTCGCAATACCCATTTCAGTTATATCATGGGGCCGGATGGTGTGGAGCAGTTTGTATCAACGCCTGAACTTCACAGCGATGAGGCTATTGAAAGCGATCCCCTGCCGCCGGGTCAGGTCTGGGCGGCAAATCCCGGTTCCCCAGAAACTGGGCCAGGTCTCTACCGCATTGAAGTGACATGCGGCCCGGGCAGCGGGGTACGGATTCTCAACCAACCACCCCCACCAGCCTTTCGCGAGAGCGTCAAGGTGGGCGAGCAAAACCTCTACATCCGGGCAAAAGAACTTGTCGGCGACCGTAATCCGCGAGAGGAAGAATTTTCCATCCAGATGCGTCCCATGGATGCTGACAAGACCGGGGCCGGTTTGGGGCTTCCCGTCGTCGTGGCCTTCTGCGGGGCGCTCCTGGGCAAAAACACACGCGGCGGCGCCATCATCGTGGGCGCATTGAATTTAGGCGGCTCCGTCGAAATGTTGCCCAACGCCGTCCGCATCGCCGAACTCGCCGTGGACAAACAAGCCAAGACGCTCCTGATGCCCGTCGCCGCCCGCCGGCAACTCAACGACCTGCCGGACGATCTCTGGACCAAGGTCAATATAGAGTTCTATAAAGACGCCGCGGATGCGGTGTTCAAGGCGCTGGAGGATTAGCGCCATGTCTGGTGAAGCTAATACCAGCACTTCATTTGAGTGGGCAGGAACCGGATGTTAATGGATGAGAAATATTTCTCATAAGTATTTATATTTTAATAGTTATTGTCACTATGAAAATATTGCGTTTACCTTCGTTATGATTTGGGTAGCGAGTTCTATAACGAACAAAAAAGGGTTCATTAATATGAATGAGGTCATGGCATCACTTTCAAGATGGTTTTCAGAGCGCCCCCAATGGCTCCAGATCGCGGCAACTCGGCTACTTCAGCATTCTGAGCCCACTGACAAAGACGTCTCTGAACTTGCAACCCTGTGCCAGCAGGAAGCCAACGGAAAGTTGCCTAGAACGACTTGTTCCTTTCCTGCTTCCGCGTTCACCCAAGGCGCTGTTGGTACCTTGCGCTTGTGTTCAATCAGCGACGTTGAAGGCGTAAATGCTCTTGCACCGAAAAAGCCTCTTGAGTTTGGTAAGGGCAATATGACGATTGTTTATGGCAATAATGGTTCTGGGAAATCGGGGTACGTCAGACTCCTCAAGCACGTTTGTGGTGCTCGCGAGATGGGAACCCTGCACCACAATGTTTTTAAGCCCGGCTCTTCTACACAAAAAGCCCTCATTTCATTTGTGCAGGACGGCATCCCTAAAAGCCATACGTGGACAGGACAAGGCATCTGCGATGATCTCAATAGTGTTGATATCTATGACACCTCGTTTGGCAGCGTCTTTGTCAGTAGTGAAAACGAGGTAAGCTACGAGCCGCCACTATTATCATTTTTTACTTCTCTCATCCAGGTGTGCGAAAAGGTCTCGTCAGCCTTGGACGCCGAAGTCAATCGGCACCCATCAAAAAAGCCGAATATCTCTGCGGACAAGAAACTCACTCCTGAGGGTATCTGGTACGATTTCATCAACGCCAGTACTACCACCCAAGACATAAACAAACATTGCACGTTTAGCAGCACTGACGAGACTGAAATGCGAACGCTGCAACAGCGCCTTGCCGAACAGGCACCGGTGGAAAGAGCGAAGCAGATCAGAAAGCAGAAGCAACATGTCGACACACTTATCCAGGATGCCCAGAAGTTTCTGGAGCAATTATCGGATGATAATTGCCGTCGGATTATTGCTGCCAAGAAGAAGTCGATCCTCAAGAAGACAGCGGCAGATACGGCGGCGCAAAAGGTGTTCTCCGGCAGCGAGCTGGAAGGCATCGGCTCTGATGTCTGGAAAGAACTTTGGGAAGCGGCCCGGAACTACTCCGTATCGGC
>JAAYJI010000025.1 GCA_012523015.1 Candidatus Hydrogenedentota bacterium | reverse complement strand
TGAAGTTTGCGAACGATCTGTTCCGGATTGTGACGTTTCCTTTTCGACATAATCAAGTCTCCTTGCCCGAAGGGCAGATGCGAAACTCTCATTATACATGGACCAGTTTACGGGGGGCACACCAATACCACTTGACAAAACCTTGCTATATGGTATAATCAAGGTGTCTAGAGAGAATCTCATCATGAACCTTAATATACTCGCAAATAACCTTCGACGACTTCGTACCGAGAAAGGACTGAGTCAAGCCGATCTCAAACGCGAGACCGGTCTTTCTCTACCTACGATAAAAAATCTCGAGAATGCCAAAAACGAGCCTCGCTTCAATACGGTCCAGGCTATTGCTCGTGCATTGGAAGTGCGCTTGCAAGATCTTTTTATACCAACGCGCGAACTCAAGACTGTTCGCTTTCGAAGTTCAAAGCGGATGCAGAACCGCACGAATATACTGGCGGAAGTATCTCGCTGGCTGGATGATTTCTGTTGGCTCGAAGAATTACTGGACAATCGTATCCCATTTGCATTGTCAAATATTAGCAATCACGCGAACAAATTTGATAGATCTGAAATGGCACGGCAATGTCGGCAAAATCTGGGGCTTAACAGCACAGAACCGATACATGATATCTGCGGTCTCTTGGAAAGCGCAGGTGTAAAGGTACTTTCCCTTTCCAAGGCTTCAGATAAGTTTTTCGGTCTGTCCATAGGTGAAGAAGACGGTGGACCAGCTGTCGCTGTAAATGTTTGGGGACGTATTTCCGTTGAACGTCGTATTTTTAGTGCTGCCCACGAACTTGGACATCTTTTGTTACATCCGGGTGCTTATGACAGTATACAGTCTGAGGAAAATAAAGAAGAAGAAAAGGAAGCGAATCATTTTGCAGGCTATTTCCTGCTGCCTGAAGAAGGTTTCAATAAGGAATGGCAGAATGCCGCCGGCTTAGATTTTGTGGATCGAGTGCTCAAGGTGAAAGGTATATTTCACGTGAGTTACAAAACTATTCTTAGCCGACTCATAGAGTCGAAAATCGTCGATAAGTCTATTTGGCCCAGATTTAATGTTGCATATGAGAAGCGGTTTAACCGGAAACTTGCTTACAAAGAAGAACCTAAGGGCATTGACAACGCAGAACCTTTTGGCCTGCGGCGCTATGACTTCCGAGAAAGTCGATTTAGTCGTCTTGTTCGCGAAGCGATAGAAAGCGACAAGATCAGCACCGGCCGCGGCGCAGAATTGCTTCGCATTTCGGTAGAGGAAATGCAAGAACGTATTATCTGTTGGAAAGCCTTAAAGTGAGGGGACCCGCAAAGACAACACGATTAATGATAATGGATGCCTGTGTCTTGATCGACTTTTTGCATGCCGATCGTACTGTCCTGCATCTCATACCGGAGTATGTCGGTGAAGTGTATGTGATATCTCAGGTTGTCGAAGAACTTCGTGAAATTAACGAAACGAGCGAACTTTATGAACTTGGTCTATTAGTCATAGACCCAGAAATCGAAGATATATATAGCGCCGCTAGTGAAGTCAATTCTATTTCATTTCAGGATAGGCTGTGCTTATTGACGGCAAAGCGTCATGGTTTGACGTGCATAACAAATGATCGCATTCTTCGACGTTTTTGTGAGACTGACGGCGTCCCGATTCTTTGGGGGCTGGAGTTACTCGTAGAGTTGTGTGACGCAGGTGGTATTCCTAAAAATATTGCGGAAGCTATCGCTCAAACAATTCACGAAACAAATCCAAGACATATCACTCAAAAGATTCTTAAAAAGTTCAAAGAAAAACTAAGCAATATTAAATGAACAAGGAATTGCACGAAACACCCGTCCCAATTATAATAATCTCTTTTCGATACAATCTCATCATCGGTTCAATTATGGACTCCTTCGGGTGTTTGAACAGAACTATTGTACCGAAGATCTCTGTGATGTCCTCTTTTTTTGGACCGGTTGCATTTCAACCTTGAATCCGCCCCCTTTCTCAAAACACGAGAGCCTTAGAATCGGGGAAGAACTTTTCTTGGCATCGGAATATTCAGCGTCAAAGATATGTTCGTTATGCAGTAGATCAGCGGCTCCTTGAACCCAATAAGAAGATGAAGTTCAAGGGCTTTTCATGGTATACTGACTATGTCTGATGCTATTGAGGAAGTGTTTATTTAACTGTCACAGGAAAATCCCCAATGAGAAAAACAGAAAATAAAGTGGTACACGGTGGTCAAGCCGACGTGTTTGCCCATGTGTTTTCTGTGTGGGGTTCGGAGGTGCCAGCGCCCGGCGACTACGCAAAACATGCGCGTAACAATCGCCCGGGCCACCAACTTCTTTGATCCGGCAGGGCGGGAAAGGCCGGAACCAACCCTAATAACCTGTATCTCGGAGTGTATCTATTGCGAATCAACCCGAGATGACTCCTGTTAAACGGGCCCATCCTTTTCTTCATCTGCCGGACGGCTGACGTACTTTTCAGTTCTATCCCAACCAACCCCATTCAATAACCCATAATATTCCCTTTATATAACGGAGAAAAGGTCTTATGTCGAACCGAATTTATCTTTTTGATACTACCCTGAGAGATGGCGAGCAGTCTCCCGGCGCGAGCATGGATGTGAACGCTAAAATCCAAATGGCACAACAACTGGACCGTCTCGGTGTAGACGTTCTTGAAGCCGGTTTCCCCATCGCATCGCAAGATGAGTTTGACGGTGTGGTGCGTGTTGCCAAGACCGTTAAAAAGTCCTCTGTCGCCGCACTCGCCCGTGCGTTAAACAAAGATATTGAACGTGCCGCTGCAGCGCTGGAACATGCGCGAAGCCCCGTACTGCACACCTTTCTGGCTACTTCTGACATCCATATGGAATACAAACTGAAGATGAGCAAAGCGCAGGTCGTGGATACGGCTGTTGCTGCCGTGCGTTTAGCAAAAAGCCTGCTTCCCCGCGTTGAATTTTCTGCAGAAGATGCCACCCGGTCCAACCCCGATTTCTTGGTTGAAGTCGTTTCCGCCGTTATTGAAGCGGGCGCAGATGTTATTAATCTGCCCGATACGGTGGGCTATACCACACCCGACGAGATTCGGGAAATGTTCCGCTATGTCATCGCCAACGCGGCCGGCGCAGATAAAGTCATTTTTTCCTCCCACAACCATAATGATCTGGGCTTGGCAGTTGCCAATGCACTTGCCGCCATCCAGGGCGGAGCACGACAAATTGAATGTACTGTCAATGGCATCGGCGAACGGGCAGGAAATACGGCGCTCGAAGAATTGGTCATGGCAATCCATACACGCTCAGATCAGTTCCCCTTCGAATGCGGTATCAACAAAAAAGAAATTACCTCGTCAAGCACCGTGTTGAGCATGATCACGGGGCTGACCATCCCCTTCAACAAACCGATTGTGGGACGCAACGCTTTCGCCCATGAATCCGGCATCCACCAACATGGAATGCTCGCTCATGCCAAAACCTACGAAATTATGACCCCTGAATCGGTGGGTCGTGAGCGGAGCGATCTCGTACTGGGCAAACATTCCGGGCGTGCCGGTTTAGCCAAACGCAGTGAGGATCTGGGCTTTGACTTGACCGAAGAAGAAATTGATCAGCTCTATGATCTGTTCATTGATCTGGCGGACAAGAAAAAAGAAGTCTATACAGATGATCTGCGTATGCTCATTGTCGGAATGTATGATAAAGGACTGGAAACCTATTATCTGGAACAATTGCGTGCTTCCGGCGTGGATCCTACTGTTGCGTTGGTGAAACTGCGCCACGGCGATCAGGTCGATACAGAAACCGCCACCGGTGACGGTCCTGTTGATGCCGCTTGTAAAGCCATCGAAAAGATCGCAGGGCTCACCGGCAGACTGGAACAATTCGAAATCCGCGCGACCACGCCAGGTAAAGACGCCTTGGGTGAAGCCTACGTCATGGTTCGTTTCGACGACCGTTTATACCGTGGTAACGGTGTCAGCACAGATATCGTTGAGGCGGCCATCCACGCGTACCTGAATGCGCTGAACAAACACGTTGCGTATTTGGAAAGCGATCGTGTCGTAGAAGCCCATAAGAATGGCAACGGCAACAGAAATAAAGCGTCCAAAGCGAAATAGATCTAGTTTTTTAAAACTGCGCGTGCACACAACTCCCATCGCAGAAACAGTTATTGAGGCAATTCGATCTCTTTCCACAGTCCCTCGGGGCTGATGTAAAGGATCCCCATGTTTCTCCAGAAGCTGAGTCGGGCAAGGGTATGCGTGATGAGCGCGGAGGTCAAGCTGTTCTGTGACCGGATAAGGTCATCCTGCGCATCCACTTGGTCTTGCGCCGTGGACAGTCCTAATTCAGACAGCAATTGCTGTTCATCGACACGGCGTTGGCTCAACTTGACGCTTTCTTGCGCGACCTCATAGTTGCGCCGCGCCTGTTCGAGATTACGCCATGCCGCCCGCACGTCCAGTTTGATGGTATCCTGTGCCAAAGAACTTTCACGGCTTGCCCGTTCAAGATCTATAAGTGCGGAGCGGTAGGCGTTGTGTTCCGCTTTCTTGTCGAGCGGTGGATCTACGTCCAGACCGATGTACCATTCCGTTCTGTCAAAGTCGAATTTAGCAGGCGTACTTTCCCCTAACGAGGCGGTTTGTGCGCCTGCTACAATATCCAGTCCGGGCTTCAGCGCGTTGGCAGCCACTTTTAGCTTCCGTTCTGCGTCAAAAACGCGGTCTCGTTGGTTATAGAGGTCGAGGCGCGACACCAACGCTACTTCAATGGCTTCTTCCAGATTCACTTGGGGATGGTTAAGTCCCTGTTCACGAAGCGTATCCAGTTCGTTATTGTCGAGGATCAGCGCTGTTTCTGTGGAAAGGCCCAACATAATCTTAAATTCGTCTAAGTCTTCTTGGTAGCGCCGTGCAGCATTCACATATTCATTTTCATTGTTCAATTGGAACTGTACCATACGCCCCAATTCCGCTTGCGTACGAAGTCCTTCTTGTGCGAAGGCGCGCTCACGTTCCACATTCAACATGAAATTTTGAAGGCTGGTCCACGTATTACGTACGACGTCCCGTTGTTTGAGCACATTGTAATAGGCGGTGCAGACATTGACCGTAAATTCTTTTCGGTAGTGGGTGAAAGTACGCAGCGCGTAGAGGGCATTGCGTTCCGATTGGGTTAATCGTTCTGCCGCGATGGCGCTGCCCGCCCCTTCAAGTAAAGGTTGGGTGAATGCGAGTCCCAAAACGGATCCTGCACTTTCCCGTGGGCTGCCGGTCAAAAATCGTAAGAAATTGGTGGTCAGTGACGCCGCGATTCTACCGCCGCCGTGCATCAGCCGATCCACGCCTATGGTGGTGCCGCCCGTAATCCGCTGTTCATGGATCAAGGTCGTTGTCGGTTCATTCAGCCCGAGCATATCGCCGCTTTCCCGAAAAAGATTGGCATATGCACGGAGCAGTTCCTGTTGGCTTCCTGTGAGTTGTTCAAGTTCGCTAATGATGCCGCCGATTCCGGCCATCGTTTCCGGGAAGAGGGATGGTTCTGTAACTTCACGTGCACTTCCCCGCAGTGCCGCCTGCAAATTTCCCGAAAAGATAGGGGTGTAGCGATGTCGGTCCAGCGTCAAAGCCAAGACTTGCAAATAGAGATTTTCTTTTGCTGTTTGATAGGAGCGATTTTGCTGTACGGCAAGCATAATCGCCTTTTCAAGCGAAACAATAGGCGTACCCATATCTTCGTGTACCGCATTGCCTAAGGTGGTATCTTCCTCTTCCAGCTTGGGAAGCGTTTGGAGTTCGATGGGTTCATCGGTAGGTTCTAAGGAAAAACCGCTGTCGGCACCGAGCACATCGGCACTTTTTTCTTCAATGATCTGATAGACTTCTTTGTCCACACGGTCTGTATTCTTCGTGGTGGCGCATCCCGCAAAAAAGAGCAGGGCTGCAAGGGGGGCCGCATAAAAGAAGCCGCCATGGATTGGGAGGGACAACCAAGCAAAAAGGGCTTTCCTTTTCTTCATTTTTTCAACGGCATGGGTTACAAGTGCAGTTGATAAAGAATCATGATTTTCTCTGGAAATGATTGAGGGCATACTTCTGTTCTTCCAAGTCTTTATGAGGTTCAGATTATTTTTGATAGCCATAGCGGGGCGTATTATCTTCAGGGATCGGCGCCGGTCGATGAGAAGGTAAATCTTTACCTGAGGATAAAAAATAAGAACCGGGACCGAGCAGCGCTTCCACTTCATCGCGGATTTGCTTTGTATGGGCAGCAAGACACGCGCTGGTGGCGTGTATCACCACTTCACCATGAGCAGCAGGATAGAGACAATGTAAAAAGACATCGTTAGAACCGTGACTACTGCCTAAGATCATAGCAAGCTGATGAATAGTATCTTCTTCTTGTTGTTCCGGTTTCAAGCGCACATGTATGGCGCGGGTCAACATGGTTTCTGCCTCACTGATGGGGAAAAGGTTTTCGGCAATTAAGGTGCGTTTTTCGTCTCGAATATTCACGGTGGTCTGACACGCTATAATGCTATCTTCGATGAGATGCTCTTTTTTAACGGCGTAGAGTCGAGAAAATACGATGATCTCACAGGGGCCTTGTAAGGTTTCCAAGGTGAGGAAGGCCATGGCGTCCCCTTTTTTAGTGTAAATTTTTTTTGCTTCCGAGATCAGTCCGATGACGGTGAGCTCTGCGCCCCCTTCCATTTCATTAAAAGTACCCAGATCAAGGGTGGTTAGCTCATGAATCATCTTTTCATAGGCGCGCAGCGGATGACCGCTAACATAGGCTCCCAGCATCTCCTTTTCATGTTTGAGTATGTCAGATTCTTCCCATTCGGGAAGATCCGGCTTATTCGTATAAGGATCAATATCACTGCTGTCATCGGTCATATCGAAAAGAGAAGTCTGACCGGAATCGCGTTCTTGCTGCATGGATTGGCCCAAGCTTATGGCTTGATCCATGGTTTTTTCGACTTGATTGCGATTCCATCCCGTACTTAGAAAAACGCCGGCTTTATTCAGACTGTCCAAACACCGGCTGTTTATGCTTTGGCCGCTTAATCGGATACAGAAATCAAAGATATTTTTATAAGGTCCGTTATTTTTCCGTTCTTCAACAATATTTTTGCAGGGTGTCTCGCCTACATTTTTGACGGCACTCAATCCAAAGCGGATCGCGTTATTTTCCAGGGAGAAACTCTCCTCACTCAAATTAATATCGGGCGGCAAGACGGTAATACCCAGATTATGGCATTCATCGATATAAAAGGCGGTCTTCGCCGGATTCACGATTTCGCTGGTAAGCAACGCGCACATAAAGGCTTCCGGATAATTGGCCTTCAAATAGGCAGTTTGATAGGCAACAAAAGCGTAGGCCATTGAATGGGATTTATTGAAGCCGTAGCCGGCAAAGGTTTCGATACGTTTCCACAAATCTTCCGCCAAACTTTTGTTGATCTCATTCTTTTTGCAGCCGATCACAAAGTCCTTTTTCTGATCGGCAAGAAGTTGTTTATCCTTTTTCCCCATAGCACGACGCAGAATATCGGCACGGCCCAAACTGAAATCAGCACAGAGCTGCGCCAGCTGCATCACCTGTTCCTGATAAAGGGGGATACCATAGGTTTCTTCCAACACGGATTTGATGGTGGGCGGATTATATTCCGTTTCTTCAGGATGGTGTTTATTGTGAATATAGGTATCAATGAACTGCATGGGACCGGGGCGGTAGAGGGCCACCAAGGCGCTGATTTCTTCGATACTTTCCAGCCCGATACGTTTGGCAATATCGCGCATGCCCGCGCTTTCCAACTGGCAGATGCCTGTCGTGGCGCCGCTGCGCAATAACGCGTAGGTTTTCGCATCGTCAAGATGGATATGATCAATATCCACGTCTTTTTTGTAGTATTTTTTGACCAGACGCACGGTGTCATGGATCATGGTGAACCTGCGCAGCCCCGACAGCTCCATTTTCAACAAGCCGATCGTCTCAACACCTCTCATTTCAATTTGGGTGGATACGACGTCGTTCGAAGCAGGTTTGTACAAGGCGATGTGATCGGTCAACGGATGATCGCACAAGACCACTCCTGCTGCGTGTTTTCCAAGGTGGTTAATGGATCCTTCCACACGTGTCGCGAGATGCCACAAATGGGCTGTCTCAGGTTCACTGTCAATACGTTTCTTTAGTTCTGGCTCTTTTTCCAGTGCTGCATCCAAGGTTATGGCAATATCATTGGGGATCAAAGACGCGATCTCATTACTTTTCTGTATGGAGATACCCAGCACACGCGCCACATTCCGCACCGCATTTTTTGCGTTCATGTGTCCGAAGGTAGCAATTTGACTGACACAATCAGCGCCGTATTTCTCACGCAAATACTCAATTAATTCTTCGCGCCGGTTCACACAAAAATCAATATCCACGTCAGGCATACTGACACGTTCAGGGTTGAGGAAACGTTCAAAAAGCAGGTTATAGCGTAGTGGATCAAGATTGGTGATTTGCAGGGCATAGGCGATGACGCTTCCCGCTGCGGAGCCGCGGCCGGGTCCTACAGGGATTCCCGCTTTACGGGCATAATCAACAAGATCCCACACCACCAAAAAGTAATTGACAAACTGCATTTCTTCGATGACGTTTAATTCGAATTCTGCCCGTTCGCGAACGGCTCCCGGAACCGGGCTGCCGTAACGCATCTCTAGCCCTTCAAATACGCGATCCCGTAAATATTGTGCTGTGTCTTCTCCCTTCGGCGTCACATAATGAGGTATTAGCTTAAGCTCCGTCGGAATGGTAGCGTTGCAGCGTTCCGCTATCCGCACAGAATTTTCGATTGCTTCCGGCCACCGTGCAAAGCGGCCTTTCATTTCTTCGGCAGTCAACAAGGAAAAACTATCATTGGGCAAACGCATTCTATCCGTGTCTTGCAAGATCCTCTTGGTTTGAAGACACAAGAGCACGTCGTGAGCTTCTGCATCCTTTTGATCGAGATAGTGGCTGTCATTGGTGGCGACTGCCAAGAGTCCGTGTTTTTGGGCCAATTCCCACAATTGAGGATTGATTTTTTCCTGTTCCTCCATGTGGTGGTTCATCATCTCAACAAAGACATTGTCCTTCCCAAAAATACCGATGAGCTGATCCAACTCTTTTTCTGCTTCTTCCGGTCTGTCTTCCAAGAGCATGCGCGGCACGCGCCCATTCAAACACGCTGTGCCGACAATCAATCCCTCGTGGTATTCTTCGAGCAGTTCTTTGTCTACCCGGGGTTTATAATGCCATCCTTCCAAATGCGCATGGGTGCTCAATTTACAAAGATTATGGTATCCCTGTTCGTTTTCACAGAGCAGCAGCAGATGATTCGATGCAAACTTCCCGCTTTTCGCGGACTTGTCGAAGCGGTTGGTGGGCGCTACATAGACTTCACAGCCTAAAATAGGTTTGATCCCGGTTTTTTTTGCCTGTAAATAAAAATCCAAAAGACCGAAGATCGTGCCGTGATCCGTTACGGCACAGGCGGACATATTATAGTCGGCACAGCGTTTTAATAATTCAGCGGGCTTCGTGAGTCCGTCCAACAGGCTGTAATGGGTGTGTAGATGAAGATGTACAAAGCTATCACTCATGAGCAATCCATTAATTCCGATAGTAGGTTAAGCGCCTCGTCGGCTGTTTGGACTTTGATCGCATCGCGATCGCCGACAAATAAACGATGAATTACACGCCGGGATGTGGGGCTTACAACGGCAAGATAGACCGTTCCCACCGGTTTTTCGGGACTGCCGCCGCCGGGGCCTGCAATGCCTGTGACGGCGACTGCATAATCACTGTGAAACCGATGTTGCGCGCCCCGTGCCATGGCTAGCGCAACCTCCTGGGAAACAGCGCCCTTTTCTGCGAGAAGGGCTTGGGAAACACCCAGCAAGGCGGATTTGGCTTCATTGGCATAGGCAATAACACCGCCGAGAAAGATTGAAGAGGCACCCGGCACATTGGTGATGCGGTGACTAATCAATCCGCCCGTACAAGATTCCGCTGTGGCTAAACTGCAATGATTCTCGTTGCACCGGGCGACGATCGTATTTTCCATGGCCTCATGGTTCATGGCGACGGCTCCGTGTTGTTGTGGCGCTTTCCCCTTTAAAAATGGATAGGAGAATGCTCCGCGGCGTGATGGGCTGCCCAAAATACACCCCGACATCGATTTGATCCGCGTGTTGATCATCTATTGTGCCATATTCTTCCGCCCGATAGAAAATTTAAAAAAACCGGTGGGAATCGACCTGCGTCTAATTTTAAAATGCTTTAAAACGATCATTTTGGGAACAAAATCGTGGAAGAAGGTATATATACAGCAATTGCCAAGCGCGAAGACCGCGATGTGATATCATTAGCGGTGGAGGGCGTGTGGGCCCGGAGCGGTAAACCTTTCTATACCGGAGTACGTTTCTTCTAGTGCAACATAACAACGCTGAAAACTTGTCCTTATTGACGGATGAAGCCCTTGCAGCCTTACTGCAAAAAGGGCATGAGCCCGCGTTCGACGAAATTGTCCGTCGATTTCAAGGATCTATGTATGCCGCTGCGTATCGCGTCACCGGCAACCGTGAAGATGCGTTGGATGTAACACAAGAAAGTTTGATCAAAGTACATAATAAGATTGATCTGTGGGCGCCTACAGGCGGTTTCATGGCTTGGGTGCAGCGTATTACCACCAATCATGCTTTTGACGTGTTGCGCAAGAAAAAGCGCAGAAGAGCGGAGTTTTTAGCAGGCGATTTTCTCGAAGAAACGACCCATATTGAGTCTATGCCTGAAAAGATGGATACCATCCAACAGGTTCGTGCTCAAGAAATTGAAGATCGAATTCGAGAAGCTTTGTTGCAAATAACGCCCATGCAGCGCCAAGTATTTATGTTGCGCCATTTCGAAGGCTTGCCTTTGGCGGATATTGCAAAAGAGTTGAATTGTTCTTTAGGCAGTGTGAAAGTGCATTTGTTTAGAGCCGTTCGTAAACTGCGCGACTTGTTAGAGCAATACAAGTCTGATTTATAAACTAGACTGCGCCAAGCGTCTTGGCACGTCTTTGATTGATAAGATTATAAAATTTTGCGGGTATCTCAAACTGAGCCGCCCCGGCAGATAATAGCTAAGGGTATCTTATATGCTTCCTAACGTCTCGGAGTCCACGTGTCCATGATCAGTATTCTTTCAACGCTAAAGGATCGCCTTGTCGGAGGAGGGCGCAGACGGGAAGCCGAGACCTTGATTGCTCAAGAGTTTTATGAGCCACTCAGTGAAACGGAAGCGAACAGACTGGAATATCTGCTGAAACAGTACCCTGATCTGAAAGAGGAACGCCAATCCTTGCGCCAAAGCCTGGCTCAGATCACCTTGACCACAGAGGAATTACCTTGGGATTTAACGGCTGCGCTGCGTGCGCGGCTCCATGCTGAAGATTCTCCGAAAGTTTCCCACCGACGCTTTTCTTATGCCTTCGCGGCGCTTGCCCTCGTCATCCTGAGCGTGAGTGTATATACTGTATATATGTTGTCCGGCACGGAGCATATCCCTGTTATAACCCAAGAGACAAAGTCTGTTGCAGAACCGGAATCGCAGCTCGCCTTTTTCCAACAACAAGCCTGTGATCAGGTAGCACGAGGAGAGAGCGAGGAGGCGGCCGACCAACTGGAGCAGGCTATTAATGACTATCCCAATGATGCCCTCCATGCCGACGCGCTTCTTACCTTGGCCGACATCGAATATTCCTATTTGCAGCGCTACGATCGTGCCTACGAGACCTACAAACATTTGGAAGATGAGCACAGCGAAGTCCTCGATAATAATTGGTACTATAAAAAACGGATGCAGCTTTTAGCGGCTGCTCTGCCTCAATTCTTCACACCTCTCCGTGAACTGGAGACTGCGGCCCATTCCGAAAATCCCATGCGCAGTTATGAAAACTTGCTGGTGGAATATCCGGACAGTCCTTGGGCAGAGGAAGCGTTGAACCAGATGTGCCGTGTCTTGGCACGAACTAACAATATGGATCTTTCCGATACAGTCGGGATCTTGAAAAAAGTGCGCGGCGTCTGTGATCATCCTGTTGCGCGCGATCGGGTGGACTTGGAGTTGGGCAATTGCTATTGCGATTTGCTGAATGATCCGGAGCAAGCGCGGCAACGCTACATGCAGGCAGCGGAAAGCCGTCATCTTGATGTGGCGTTTCGTGCGAAAGAAGCTTTGGCGCGCCTCGATTAACGGCGCGGCAGATTAGCGGCGCAGAGCATCCTACTTCTCTAATATTTTTCCCTGACCCCTGTTTTTATGGTATCTTAGCTGTTGCCACCTATGGATAAATAACAGTCACGGAGTGTATCGTAGTGCGCGAGCCCAAAGCTTTTGAACAATTGCTGCTCCATCGCGGCGTCCTAGACGACAGCAAACTGGAGCGCGCCCGTTTAGAATCCGCCAAAAATCAGATGCCCCTTGTGGAAGTGATTCCGCAGCTGGGTTTGGCATCGATAGAAAGCGTTTATAAAATACTGGCGGAATTTTGCGAAATGCCCTTTGTTTTGTTGTCCCGCGAAGAGATTGATCCCGCCATCGCATCCAAAGCGCCCGCCCGCTTTGCGACCCATTACGGTTTTGTGCCCATCAATGAGCGTAACGGCGCCTTAGTCGTTGCCATCAGCGATCCTCTTAACCCGCAACTGCTTGATGATATACGCTTGGTACTTAAGCGCAGGGTGGAACCGGTTGTCACCACGCCGGGCGAGATTGTACGGCTCACCAAAACGCTGTATGGTGTGGGCGCTGATACGATGGAACGCATCCTTATCGATGCGGAGGCAGAAGGTCCTGTTCTCACGCTGGAAGGCACTGCTGTCGGCGCCGATCTCGGCGACGATACCATCGACGCCTCTATCATCAAATTTGTTAACGAACTGATTTTGGAAGCTATCCAGTCGGATACGAC
>JAAYJI010000024.1 GCA_012523015.1 Candidatus Hydrogenedentota bacterium | reverse complement strand
GGATGATATACAGGTGCGTATAGAAGCCTATGTATTTCGAGAACCCTATGATCCCATAGATATTGATGAGGCTATGGATCGGCTGGGAATTGAATATCAACAAGACTTTAATGATATGTCCCGTCAGATGTTCCGTATTTTAGATTGGAAAATAGTACAATAGAGAAGATTGCAGGGTCAACGTAATGCTGTGCAATTCCGTTCATTCATGCAGCGCTTCTTACTCCTGATTCAACAGCCCATCTCTGTGCCTTGCAGCGGCGGCTGATACCAAAATTAAACTTATCGTTATTGAGGATGCAATGATTGTAAAAGCTCAAATAGGTGCTATTGAATTTGACGGCGATGAAATACGGGTGGCGGTAGTCAAAACAGGCAAGAAACTACCCCGCATTTTGGATTTACAGGCGCGAAGAGCCGTCTATGACGCGCCTGAAAAACGCTTTGATGCACTTGTTGATGCTTTGAACGATGCCTTGGATGGACTCAAAGTTCAGCCCTCCACCTTTGTGTTATGCGTTCCAAGCACAATGACCATTGTACGAACGCTGAATATCCCGTTTAAAGGTTTCGCACGGGTTGCCAAAGCCGTTCCTTTTGAATTGGAGCCCCATCTGGCTTTCCCGCTGGAAGAATTGCTCCTCGATTTTAATGTGGTTCGTGAAGCGGAAGGCGCCACCGAAGTGCTGGCTGTTGGCACGCGCAGAAGTAATCTTGAAGAACAAATGGCACTGCTCCAAGCCGCAGGTGTTGAAGCGGAGATGGCAGGCGTTGATGTGGCGGGGCTTACCGCGTTGTGGATGGCAACCCAGAAGAATAGCAAAGGCTTGCGCGCTGTAGTGCATGTCAGGAAAAAAAGTGCTATCCTAGCCGTTGTCCATCAAAAGACACTTGCCTTTTTTAGACTCCTCCATTTTGGAGAAGAAGAATTACGGCATGCGCCCGATGGCGTTTGCAGAGAAATTCAAAATACGATCCGCGCTTTCCTAGCCAGATGGACCGGTGACGGAGAAATTGCTGCACTGGCTCTTACGGGAACCAACTTGGCACCGGAAGAAATCGACCACTTAGAAGACCTGCTCTCCATGCCTATTACCCAGAGTGTGCTCATAGACGCGCTCAAAGGGATGCAACCTCCGGAAAGAGACGCCGATAATGAAAATGCGGTGACGGGGTGTTGGGAATCTGCCATAGGCGCGGCATATTCGGCAGGCGGCGGCGGGCTTTGTATCAACCTTATGAAAGATGCGCAGCAAATCCATGGCGTTGTCCGGGGGGTGGTGGCACATCTCATGTTTTCTGCCTGCCTGGCATTGCTCTTTCTGCTCGGTTGCGCGTGGTACTATCATGAGAATCGTTTGCGCAATGAAGTCCTTATCGATCAAATTCGCGACGAGATTGCCGCCATTGAAGATGAAATTGAGTTAATGGCGGATGAGGGTTTGGGAGATGACGTGGATATTGCCATCTTTAATGATCCGCCGCTCTTGGATATTTTGAATGTAGTGGCATCGAAAATTTCTCATGATCGCGTGTCCATAAGCGAATTGCGCGTCGCACAGCCGGGAGCGAGGGAAGGGTGGGTCGGCATTACCGGCTCTACCACCAACGCCGCCGCTTTTAATGAAGCTTTCGAATTAGTCAAACAATCTGACTTATTTAAATTTTCTGACGATACGAACCTTCGTTCTCAAGGAGAACGAACCACATTCCGTATACAGGCATTCCGCCCTGAGGAGGCTATTAGTGAATCTGAATCTTGACTTTAAAGAAAAAATAGCCCTTTTCCTAGGGATCGTAGCCTCCCTTTTGGTTTTGCTGCTTCTGCTCTATGTGCCTATGGGACCGCGGAAATGGTACCAAGCTTCGGAACGCGAATTGGCGTCGCTTAAAAATGAGCTGCAAATGCAAACTATGTTCCGTCAGGAAGAAGCGGACCGCTTGGAAAAACAAAAAATCCTAATGGAAAAACTAGACGAAAGAGCCGCTGACTTTTCCTTATTCACCTATATTGAAAATCTGCTGAACAATACGAATATGCGTAACCGTGCCCAATTAGAGGAATATAAGCAGAGAAACGCATCACCTAAACAACCTATGGTACAGTTGCGTTTACAAGGCGTGGAATTCAAAGAATTGGTAGACTTTCTTTATCAGGTGTACTCAAGTACCAGTTTGGTCGCTGTCTACAAAATGGACTATCTCCGACCTGCACCCTCAGAAAAAGGGCTTGATTGTGACCTGACCTTTGTCACATTGATTTCTTAAGGCACTCTTAAGAATCTCCGAGTCCTCCGTGTTTTGGGACTCATAAAAACACGAGATTCAGCGATCCTCAAAAAAGAAGACCATTCAGTCTGAGAAGTTGTTCCAAATTCGGTTATCAGGTACACTGTAGACGATTCTTATGGACTGTGTATTTTTGCGCCGACTATTGAACATGATCTGAGAAAAAAGCTTTTTATCAAGCCTCCTTGCCTTTGTGTTGCGTGGCGCGTCTTTTGAAATAGGGCGTCACCACGGATTGTAGTGCAGTGTTAGTCGAAGCATTAAAACACGTATAAGCGGCGCATCATCTTCAAAATGAATAAATGACAATGGGAGCCCGGAATCGTGACTCATCACAACGTAAAAGCATTTCTTTTGATAGGATTTGTACTAGTCAGTTCTTTATTGGCTGTTCTGCCCGCAGCGGCTCATGTCTATTATGTCAAACCGAATGGTACGGGCGATTGCTCATCGTGGGAGAATGCCGGTTCTTTGCAAGCGGCGATGAGTCGGAGCGTTGCCGGCGATGAAATATGGGTTGCCGAAGGAAGCTATGTGCCGAATACCAGTCCCGCGCTGAGTTTGAAAGCCGGAGTATCTTTATATGGGGGTTTCAGCGGTACAGAGAAAGGGCGCGAACAACGCTCTTTTGCATCTGCCCCGACCATTATTGATGGATCGGGACTATCGGGATGGATGATTATTGGTGCAGACAATGCCGTATTAGATGGATTCGTAATCCGCAATGGGAACACACTTTTGGATGGAGGCGCGCTCTATAATAATGGTGTAATGGACATGACCTTGGCAAACTGTATTTTTTGGGATTGCGAAGCAGCCCAAAAAGGCGGCGCTGTATTCAACAACAACGCAAAAATAACGCTCAGTCACTGTTCTTTTTTCAATAACAAAGCGCAATCCTCGGGCGGCGCCCTGTACTGCAATAATACGGAGATAAGTATCAGCAACTGTGTTTTTCAGGAAAACTCTTCCACTAACGGCGGCGCTTTATATGTAGAGAAATCAACGGTACTCATTGATCACTGCATTTTTGAAAAAAATAGTGCTCTCGACGGAAACGGCGGCGGTGCTATTGCTAACTATTCTTGTTCTCCAACCCTACTGCGTTCTACCTTTCGAGATAACTTCTGCAACAATGCCGGCGGCGCTTTGTTAAATCTCATTGCCTCTCCTTTGGTTAAGCGTTGTTCATTCGAAAAAAACCATGCCTATGAAGGAAACGAACTGGGGGGAGAGGGCGGTGCTGTCGCAAATTTCAATGGTACTCCCAACTTTGAAAATTGTATTTTTTGGAAAAACAAATCGGATTTTATTGGAGGTGCCATTTATAATTCGAGTACGTCTCATCAAATGAAACACTGCACCTTAACCGAAAATGAAGCAGCTTCGCAGGGAGGAGCGATTTTCAATATACACGCATCTTCGCCCAAGATTGTAAATTCCATTCTATACGGCAACAGCGCTTATGAATTTCCTGAAATCGCTCAATTTGGGAACAGTGAAGTTACCATCTCATTCTCATGTATTGCCAACGGCCTTGACGGCGAAGAAAATATTACAGACGACCCCTTGTTCCTAGATGTAAAAGAAGGTGACCTCCGTTTACAGCCGGACTCACCCTGTATTGACAGTGCCACAGCGCAGCCCTTGATTTTGGTCGACTTCCGCGGAGTTCCACGACCCCAAGGCAGCGCATTCGATAGAGGTGCCTATGAATATGCTCCTGTGGAAACAGGGTCGCTGCAGGTTTTGCTATCCCCTGTGGATGCCGTGGGCGATGGCGCTGGTTGGAACATTGACGGGACGGACGATTGGTTACCAAGCGGCGAAACAGTGCCGGGGCTTTGGATAGGAAGCCATACAATTCACTTTAAGCCCCTCTATGGCTGGGATGCCCCTCTCGCGCTTGTCGTAGACATTGAACCCGATACCCTTCGTGTAGTGGATGGAAATGACGGGGCATACACACGTGTCAAATACGAGCTTGATTATAGCGCAGGACTTTACGGACACATTTCCGGCAGCGCACAGCAACAGGTTGAACATGGGAATGACGGTGAAGCAGTCTTTGCCGAAGCAGATGTTGGCTTCCATTTTGCAAGCTGGAGTGATGGAAACACCGAAAATCCAAGGCAAGACCTTGACGTTACGCGATCCCTGTCCGTAACGGCCATTTTTGTGGGCAACACCTATGAATTAACGTATAGGGCAGCAAAATACGGCTTTGTCCAAGGCGCGACGACACAGTCCGTGTCTCATGGCAGCAATGGAGAATCGGTAACCGCTATTCCCAATGCTCATTGTGTTTTCGTTGAATGGAGCGATGGACGCACCGATAATCCAAGGACCGATATGAATGTTACAGCTTCTATTGATGTAACAGCTGTTTTTGAGCAAGAGAGCTTCACACTCCGTTATACGGCAACCACCGGAGGATCCATTATCGGGCAATCCGAACAAAAAGTGCTATACGGCGGCAATGGCTCTCAGGTACTCGCATCAAATGCCGCCAACTATATATTTCAAGGGTGGAGTGACGGCAGAACAGACAATCCCCGCAGAGACCTTAACGTCATGAATGATATGCATGTTGTAGCGATCTTTGTTCTTATTGGGGGAGAAGGCGAAACGCCTTCAGGGCCCTTGGAAGGGGATGTCACTCCGCGTCCCGGTGGAGACGGCAACGTCAATGTGGCGGACTGGGTGCAAGCAGGTCGCTTTGTTGCCAGTTTGGACATTGTCACGCCAGGCTCTGAATTTCAACGCTTAGACTGTGCCCCCTATAGCACCGCCGGCGATGGTAAAATTACCGTGGCGGATTGGGTACAGGTTGGTCGTTATGCAGCCGGATTGAATGAGCCCCAACCGGCGGCGGGACCTACGGAACCGCAACAATAAATTACATGTTGAAAAAATTCTTCGTGGCAATCAATAGGTCATTGAAAGTAGCAATGGGGGGGATGGTTCTTCCTGCTGCGCCGCGTCACACCGTGCAAATGGCTACTGCTTCGCGTAGCGAATGTAGAGGATCCTGTGCCCGAGGCACGAATTCATGTCCCAGAAATCCCTCAAAGCCAAGGTCGGCAATGGCGTTACAAATACTTCGGTAATTTAGCTCCTGCGATTGATCAATTTCATTTCTGCCGGGAACGCCGCCCGTATGAAAATGACCAATGTAGGAGATGTTCTCGTCGATTGTAGCGATTACATCGCCTTCCATAATTTGCATGTGGTAGATATCATAAAGTAATTTGAAATGTTCCGACTTTAAGGCTTGGGCCAGTGCGACTCCCCATGATGTATGGTCGCACTGGTAATCTTTATGATCTCGTTTGCTGTTAAGCAATTCCATGCAAAGCACGATGTTCAAGGATTCGGCGAGAGGTAAAATAACCTCCAATCCACGCGCACAATTTTTGATACCTGCCCGGTCAGATAATCCTTGCCGATTCCCTGAAAATACAACCACATTCTTGATGCCCGCCGCCGCCGCTTTGGGGAGTAAGGTTTGAGCTGTTTCGATCAGTTCCGTATGATGTTCCGGGCGGTTCCATCCTTTGGAGATGCGGCCTAGTCCGCTCGCCATGGAACAGATCAAGCCGTGTTCCTTTACAACTGGCCAATCCTGTTCTTCCAGCAAGTCGATGCCTAGAATTCCCATATCTTTAGCGGCGCTGCAAAGTTCGTCCAAAGACAAGTTTCCATAACACCATCGACTGACGGATTGCAGCAAACGACCTTTTTGAGGCGTTGCCCTACTTTCAGCATGAGCAGCGCTGCGGGCTGGTGTAACTGTGTTTAAAAGAGCCAATCCGGAAATAGATGCTAGGGATGATAAGGCGGCGCGTCGTGTATATTCTTTCTTGAATCTCATTGCTGTAATTCCTTCACTTGTTGTTCGTGTAGAATCTTGTTTCGGCTATTACGAAGTGCTTTGAAACCATAGTATCACAATCATTCGCTTATTCAGAGAATGAACAGATATGATATACTGCGCTCTGTAGTAGGTCTATTCAACCACGGGAGAAAAGGCATGATTAAAGATAAAATAATCCGTATTAAACTGATCAAATTCAACCAACAAACACGCCCCTTATCTTTTGTAGGAAAATGTCTTTCCTTCAACGATTCTTGGGTAGCTATTCAAGGACGGGGCATTATGGTGGCTCGTATCAATCCGCGCGGTGTTCAAATCGATGATAAACTAAGCCAACATGTCATTCCCCGCAGCAGCATTGAATCTATCCGTGTTCTTCCCGATGATTTCGATGTCAACTACCTCACCATCAGCACAGAAGGACAGCAATTGGTCTTTCCCGTTCGAGGGCAACAGCCGTGTTTTGTGGGAGAAATTGGCGAAGGATAAGCTGTGTTGTGCGCTGACCGGATGAACTCAATACTGCTGATAAACTGTAGAAAAGCACTTCACTATGATTCCTAAAATGTTGTTTATCATTGGTGCCCCTCGTTCGGGAACAACCATGCTCGAACGCATGTTGGCGTCCCATTCAAAGGTTCAAGGCGGACCGGAACCCCATATTATCACACCTCTCGCCCATTTGGGACTTTGGGCAAAAGTGGACAAGGCGCCTTACGACCATATTTTGGCTGCACAAGCACAGCAATTGTTTGTCTCCCAATTGCCCCATGCTGAGGCGGATTATTGGGATGCGTGCCGTGCTTATTGTGACACCTTATATGGCCGCTATCTTCAGGGCAAAGGAGAAAAGGAATGGTGTTTGGATAAAACGCCCGCCTATGGATTGGTTCTTCCTTTTTTAGCAAAGGTTTATCCTGATGCGGCGTACATCGTACTGACGCGCCATCCACTAGCCATTTTCTCTTCCTTTGCAAACTCCTTTTTCGACGGTGATTATGAAGCTGCCCATGCCCACAATCCCATCATTGAACGCTATGTGCCGGCTATGGCGGAATTTCTTCGCATGGAGGCGCCGCCCACCAAATTACATGTGCCCTATGAAGAACTCGTAAAAGAGCCGGAACTTTGGTTTGAACGAATATGCCGTCATATCGGTATCCCCTATGAACCGGACGCTATCGATTATGGCAAGAAGGAGAAGGAAACAGATCAGCCTTCCGGCGGACTGGGGGATCCCATCGGTGTAAAACAACATACAAAACCCAATACTGCTTCCATTAAAAAATGGGTGGCAGAATTAGCGTCAGACGATGACAAACGAAAAAGGGCCGAAGGTATCATTGCATCCGTCCATCCCGATGATCTCGCCCAACTCGGTTATCCTATCGAAAGCTTGTGGCAAGCACTGGAAGAAGCCGGCGAGAAAGTGAGTCCGCCGAAATCAACGAAACTAACCCGATATCGTTTTGAACGAAAGATGATTATGCGTTTGCGTGCAATGACCCGTAAATCGGCAAGATTGCAACGTTTATTGCGGAAAATACAATTGTTTTGTGATGTCTTGCTTCGCGAACAATAAATCTTCTCTATACCGTTATTGTGGCAGTGATTCTTAAGATGACGCTGCGACGATGAAATACTATCACTCAATAACCCTTTTATTGGAATCTAAGGATGGAACTAAAATTTCATAAACCTCTGAGACTCGCCCTTTGCTTGATACTTGGATTTTCCTGTTTCGCTTTTTCGGAAGTTGACTCAGACTCTCATCCGGGATTAAAAGAACTATTAAAGCGGTATCCCGAGGCAGATTTAAATAAGGATGGGAAGCTGAGCATGGACGAAGTGAAGCGCTTCAGAATGGGTATTTGGAAAGAAGAAACCGATCTTGGAGAAATGATTGAACCGGGTCTTGCTCAAGAAAATCGAGGCGCCGATATCAGTGAAATACTGCCGCAGTTTATTACGCTATCTTATGGGGATATAGCCGGGCAAGATTTGGATCTATGGCTGCCTCGGAAAGGAAAAGCTCCTTTCCCCACCGTCATTTGGATTTCTCCTGACGCAAGTATAGACCAGCCTCCCCTCATCCTGTTAAAAGAATGTCTCCAATCGGGGATTGCCTTTTGTCGTGTTCATGAGCGTGAGGACGGCGATGGAGACAGTTATTTTGAAGATTTGTCTCAGCTGGAACGTTTTTTAAAGGAACGGGGTTTAGGCCATGGCATAGAAGATGGGCGCTTGGCATTATTTGGTGAAGGTACTGCCGCAGAATATGTCTTGTGGGAAATGGCATCTTTGACAGAAGACAACAGCGCCTCCTTAAGTACAAAGGGAGTACTTTTGCTTGATCCTCTGTCGCTGCATGAGGCATCTCTTACAGAAGAGGATTCGGAAAAGCATTTCGATGAAAACTATCCCCGTGCAGCGCCTCATTTTGCTGAGACCACCTCTCTGCCGCCTCTTGTACTGCTGTATACCCAAGAACAGGCACAGGATCATTTGTTCGCGGCATTGCGTTCACGAGGACTTGATATAAAACAACACACGGCTTTGACCAATGAACATCGCGATCATCTGCAGCTACAGGCAGCCTTGTTCTTTAAAGAGGTACTTATCCCCAATTCGGAAAATACAACTACAGTCGTTGAAGAATAAATCATAGGGAGCTTTGTAAATTTTGAAACAACTCTTCGTTTCTCTCTTTGTTATAGGAGCAGCATTGATTCTCATCCATGGATGCAGTTCCTTAAATTTCCCCCATAAACCCGCCAAGGACAGTGTCCCGGAGTCAGCGCGAAAGGAAGAAGTCCTTGCGCCAACCATTCCGCCGCCTTCCTTAGAGCGGATCGTATTGCTGCCCACGCCCCGTATGCTTCGATTAACCCCGAACGCTTTTGCGCCGGATACGTTAGTGCCGCAAGAACCACTGCGCCCCGAAATGATGCCCCATCAACAAGGCTATATCTTGTCCGTGGAACGGGAACAAATCACCTTAATCGCCGCCGCTGCCGACGGCCTTTTTTATGCCCATCAAACCTTGAATCAGTTGAAAAATCAATACAAAGGAAGCGGCGTACTCCCGGTTGTCTATATCGAAGATTGGCCCGATTTCCCCAATCGCGGCGTTATGTTGGACATTGCACGCGACAAGATTCCCACCATGGAGAGTTTGTATCAAATGGTGGATCTTTTCGCCTCTCTAAAACTGAATCAACTGCAATTGTATATGGAACATAGTTTCGCCTATCCCGGCCATGAAGTCGTCTGGAAAGACGCTTCGCCCATGACCGGCGACGAAATACGCGCCTTGGATCAATACTGTAAAGAACGGTTTATAAGCTTGGTTCCGAACCAAAATTCTTTTGGTCATATGCATCGTTGGTTAAAACATGACGCCTATAAGCATCTGGCGGAAAGTCCTTCCTCCACGGATTTATGCCCTGTTCATCCAGGCAGCATCGCATTGCTGCGCAGTATGTACGCGGCTTTGCTGCCAAACTTTTCAAGTACCAGCTTCAACGTGGGCTGTGACGAGACTTATGGCTTAGGTAAGGGATGCAGTAAAGATGCTGTCAACAAATTGGGCAAGGGCCGGGTCTATCTTAACTTTTTAAAAGAGATTCACGGCCTTGTGGAAGAGCAGGGGAGAACCATGCAATTTTGGGCCGATATCATTCTCAACTACCCAAGTCTCATTCCTGAATTGCCAGATAATGTCGTTGCCATGGTCTGGGGCTATGAAGCGGATCATCCCTTCGCTGACAGATGCCGTAAATTGGCGGCCTCCGGAGTTCCTTTTTATGTGTGCCCCGGCACATCCTCATGGAATTCACTCTTAGGCCGTACCAACAACGCCTTGGAAAATCTTAAACAAGCAGCAAGAAATGGGCTGAATAATCACGCTATCGGATTTTTAATGACCGATTGGGGGGACAATGGCCATTGGCAAGGCGCCTCTATTTCTTTTGTTCCTTTCGCGTGGGGAGCTGCTCTCAGTTGGGCCTATGACGCCAATGTGGAACTTGACCTTGCACATGCCGCCAATGTCCATGTTTTCCAAGACAGCAGTGAACTTATGGCACAAGCGGCGATGGATCTGGGAAATGCGCATCTCGCGACCGGAAGTATTCACGATAACAATACCGTATATTATGGATTGCTTCTGAGTGCCCGTGACAATGCCCCAGGAAAGAATTGGATTCGGAACATGTCCATTCCCGGTATCCAAACTGCGCGGTATCTTCTGGAAGACGCTTCAAGCCGCATGGAGCAAGCCCAACCAACTTGCCCAAATGCCGGAGAATTCCTCAATGAGTTTTTCTTAAATATACGGATGGCTAAATTTGCATTGAGACTGGGAGAGGAGCGCCTGAAAGGAGACTGCGGCACTGCCCTCTTACCCCTATCCGTACGACAATCCTTGTTGGATGAGTTGACTCCCATCATCTCAGAGTTTAAAACCGTATGGCTGGCCCGTAACCGCGTTGGCGGCCTCGCCGATAGTGTCGGCAGATTGGAAAGCTTGGCAGCGCTGCTAGCGCCATAAACGAAAGAATCCATGAACCCAAAAGTGTGCTTGCATGTACAGGATCCTGCATTACGAACCACACTCAGTGTGATCTATAAAGTTGCAGGATTCCGGGTCAGCGATTTAACGCCTGCGGTTTTAGTCACCGATGATCTCTTCGAGGCGCGGCAGACTGCTGCCTCTATACCGACGCTACTCTTAACGCCTGTCTCTGCGATTTCCGAGGCTGTCAACGCCATGAAAGAGGGCGTATTGGGCTATATTATGCTGCCCCTTGTTGGCGAGGAGGCAGTCCTCATGGTAAAGCGCGCTTTAGCCCTTGCCCCTTTATCCGATTCGCCCTTGGAAAAGGACGACGCCTTGGACGTCATGGAAAAGAAACACATTTTAAAGGTGCTCAAGTCGTGTAAAGGCAATCAGACGCGGGCTGCGAAACGACTCGGAATCGGACGCAATACGTTATGGCGAAAACTAAACCGCTACAGCGAGGAAAACCAAGAGCCAACAAGAGAGTAAAAAGAAATCCCGCCCGACTCAGTCGCCGGACGGGATCAAAACTCATGGGGAACACCCGATTACTAAAGCGTTCAGATCACGCAATGAAAGCGCTCAGATAAATCCGGTTTAGGAGCGTTTATCAATACGTTCATCAGGTCCGGGGCGCCATGTGCTGCCATCAGGCAAGAGAGACTCCCATTCCATGGCTTTACGCGCCGGATCAAGGGTATACACTTTCGCGCCTTTAGGAAGTTTGTCATTCCCATATCCGCTGTAACCGGTGGAACGACCGTAAATCAGCTCCACACCCGCCATTACGCCGGAATAATCGTTCGTGTGATCATGTCCGCAAAGAAAAGCCTGTATGCCGGAATCACTGAGCACATTCAAGGATGAACCGTCTTCCTCTTCAAAACAGATCCGCTCGCCAATGAAACCGGTTGCGATTTTGTCTTCCCAGACTTGATCGTGCTGTTGTAAGGGAATATGACAGGCGGCGATGCGCATTGGACGTTTTGCTGCATCAGCGCCTGCGGCACGGCGTATAAATTGACGCGTATCTTCCTGAACACCGATATCTTTGGTATTTAAACAGAAGATTTCAGCCAAGGCAGTGCCGGATTTGTCTTCTATAGAAATGACATAATTACCGTCTTCGGCAGCGCCGCAGTAGAGGCTGCCCTTCGCAGCGGCAAGGTCGCGATGACCGGCGGCTATGTCGGGAAGATGGTCATGGTTACCCCAAGTGAAGGCCCATGGTACACCGAGATTTTCCAGCTGCTCAACAGCAAAGGCCTTATACTCGGGGCCGCGGCCCTCGGGGTTTTCGTGCCAAAAGTCGCCCGTAACAAGGATAAGGTCGGCATTGGCATTGTCCACGTGCCGCTTTAAATCGTCGACCGTATGCATACGCCGTTCCAATTCTTCTTCATCGGACAAGTTTTTCTTATGTCCGGCAAAGAAATGGAGATCAGTAAATTGCATTACCCGAATCGCAGCGGTATTGGACACGGTAAAAGTCTTTTTCCATGGGGGTGTCCCATTTCCAAAGGCGCTCTTGCCGCCTAAAACCACGCCTGCAAAACCGGCGGCAGAAAGTTGAAGAAAGTTTCTCCTCGAAAATGAAGATTGGCTCATAATACTACTCCCGTTTCCCGTCATTAAATTACAAATACCTGCATGAAAAATTTAAGGGCTTGTCCGTCTAGTGCTCAGTACCCTTTAACAATTGCCGATAACAACACCTCCCGAAAGTGAGAAATATTGTTAAGCTATTCGATAAAGGCTTTGAAAGGGCAATCATTCCACATATTCAGGTACTATACATGAAAATTTTATTCTCATGCAAGGCTTTTTTCAATTCGTAATTAGAAAAAAATATACCCTTGATTATTCATATTTTTTTCGCCCGTTACCCGGTGTTTTGCCTGGGTGAAAAGTGGAAACCCATACAATTAATATGGTACACTACGGATGTGTGGCGGTGTAGCTCAGTTGGTTAGAGCAGTGGAATCATAATCCACGTGTCCGGGGTTCGAATCCCTGCACCGCTACCAATATTATTTAATGATAACGAAGTCCTGCGAACAACACTGAGTGTTTTGTTGGCGGGGCTTTTTTTTTAGACCTAAAGCTATTCATTTAATGGTCTCTAAACACGCTATCATCCCAAATGGTGCGTGCCCTATATCTAGCCTTTTATATAAATCCTTTCTTTCGGAACTCCTGCCGCCACCTTTTTTTAAATAAGGGGCTAGTTTTCCCTTTGAATCTACGGAATTTGACAGATTAAAAAATCGTTTGATTCAATAACAGAGATAGTGTATTCTCTTACCAAACAAAAGGAACGATACAATAAAATCAGCCTTTTTCGGGATGAGATACGTGTAAGTTTGAAGAATCAGATGAAAGGTAGGAGTGTCTATGAGTACATGGAATACGGGATCGTTGCTGGGACTGGCGCGGCAGTTTATGGGCACACGGGTCTTGCTCTCGGCTGCGGAATTGGATGTGTTCACCCATCTATCCACGCCCAAGAGTCTTGATGAAGCGGTTGCCCTTTTGGGAACACAAAAACGGGGCACAAAAATTCTTCTTGACGCCCTGTCCGCTATGGGATTGCTTGAAAAAAAAGAGGAGCGCTATGGTTGTCCGCCACAACACGCCGCACTGCTTTCATCATCCGCTCTTGAGTCAGTCCGACCCATGATATTGCATTCCGCAAGTATGTGGAACCGTTGGGCGCAATTGACCGATATCGTGCGTACCGGAGAAAAAGAGGACACGCCGGCGGGTCTGTATGAAAGAGATGAACTGGTAGCCTTTATCTACGCCATGCACGTGGTCGGCCGTGAACAGGCTGCTGAAACGGCTGTCTTGGCAAAAGCAGAGAATGCCCGTAAATTATTGGACGTGGGGGGGGAAACCGGATCCTACGCGGAAGCTTTTGCGCAATACTACCCCGAATTGCGCGCTACCGTTTTCGATCGCCCACTGGTCATCAAAATGGCAGAAGACCGACTCGCAGATTCGCCCGTCCGTGACCGGATAGACCTTGCCATAGGCGATTTTTATGACGATCCGCTGCCTACGGGCTACGACTTGGTTTTGCTTTCCGCAATTATTCACCAAAATAGTCCAGAACAAAATGTCGCCCTGCAAAAGAAATGTTTCGATGCCCTCGAATCAGGAGGACGCATCTTAATCCGGGATCATCTCTTAAGCCCCGACCGAACCCATCCCGTATCCGGGGCGCTTTTTGCAGTGAATATGTTGGTCGGTACAGAAGGCGGCAACGCCTACAGTTTTGAAGATGTACAGGACAGCCTCAGTGCCGCCGGATTTGAAAGAATCGCAAAACTCCATGATGATACCCATATGGACGGTTTGGTTGAAGCCTATAAGCCTTAAACAGCTTTCCTTTCAACGAATAGACCAGCACACATAGCGATCCTGTTTACAGGCCCCTATAATCTTCGTGATTGCGCGCTTTGATTAATGCTAAGTCCTTAATCAAAGCGCTTTTTCTTTCTATTTATAAAGACTGAATACTGCCTAGCTCTATACCCCTTTAATTTGATGGTTTTACTCGTGTTTTGTGGAACAAAGGTCTAAACCATAGTGTTCTTTTTAATAGAGATAAGGATTAAAATAAAGGAAGATATACGATGAAAAAGATAGCCTTTTATGATACAAAAGACTTTTCGCAAAGCTCTTTTGAAAAATATAGACCCAACGATCTCAGTATAACCTATTTTGAACATAAATTGACGCCGGACACAGATGCTTCTGCAGCAGGATTTGATGCCGTGTGTATTTTCGTCCATGATATTGTGGATGCTACCGTGGC
>JAAYJI010000023.1 GCA_012523015.1 Candidatus Hydrogenedentota bacterium | reverse complement strand
CTTCCGGTGTAGGGGCGCGATTTATCGCGCCCGAGGTGTTTGTATCATCAAGGCGCCGCGTTACGCGCGCCGGCTTCTGCACCCGCCTTGGACGCTAAAGAAACCTTGAGCCTGCAATGAGGCGATGGCGGAGGGTCTTGGGCATGCGTCACGGCGCTCATGTGCGCTCTTTCCTCAACGTATTGTCTTTGTCCATCCCGTCCATCCCGTCCATCCCGTCCATCGTGTCCATCCCGTCCATCCTGTCCATCCCGTCCATCCTGTCCATCGTGTCCATCCCGTCCATCCTGTCCATCCGGTCCATCCCGTCGAAGCGAAAAAGCCCGGGCTTGACACCGGCTTCACGTATCCTCAAGAAAAGAACAAGATCGTTCACCCTTCGCCGACAGTCTGAATCACAAACTCCTTGTAGTAACCCGACGCATTTTCACGAGAGACAATTTGCGGGATATCGTTTTTGATGTCCAGCGAATTTTCATGGATGTGTCCCGCGAGAATCGCCAAAAGATTCGGCGCTTTAAATACGGCTTCGCAAAAGTCCATGGTCGTTTGCGTGTGCCCGTCTTTCCGCCATTTGCGGCGCCGTTCAATTTCAAAATTGCGATCCGTTTTTTCGCCCCATTCCGGATGACCGCAGCCGAAGCCTATAGACCTGCCGGGAACATACAGGGGAATGTGCATGAGCAGGAGCATGGGATTGCCCGACGCCGCCTGTTCGTTGAAAAAGGCTAGCTGCTCGGGCAAAATTTCGTTGGTGGAATTATCGATGCAAAGGAGCGTAATCCCATTGACGGTGTAGGCGGCACTCAGCGGGTCCTTCCCTTGGTAGAGGGGCGCCAAATGTTTGGCGGTCCAGATCCCGCGCAGCTCTTCCGCGCTCCCTTCCATGCCCTCAAAATGCCAATCATGATTGCCTGCGACGTAGGCGTAAGGAATCCCTGTCGCTGCAAGATTTTGGCAAAGCCAGTCCACGCCCGCAAGGGAGGGGAAACTGACAATGTCGCCGGTAAGGGCTATAAAATCGACGCCATCTTTTTGGGCAATCTCTAGGGTCTTCAGAAAATTCTCATCAGCAGAAAAGCTTTCGCCCGTCCGAAAATGCCGATTGCTCTTGTAGGCTCCCGCCATGCGTTGGCTGTATTCGCGGAAGGGCGCGCCGCGCTCATCATCCAAAGACAGATGGGTATCGGTGATATGCATGATTTTAGTGGGCTTCACCGCCGCCCTTGTATAAATCTTCGACTGATTGTCTGTTAACGAAAAGGTATAGCGGCAGCTGCCTTTGTCTGGGGTTGCCGCAAAAGAAGGGGTAACAGCCGCGCTTAAGCCTAAGCCTGCCGCTGTACAAGAATTTAAAAAGCCGCGTCTTTTCACAGAAATAGGGTCCTTTCCGGTTGAGAATGATTAAGATTCCACTGAAAACATTATAATGTTTCGCTCTATTCATTTTCACAAAATCTTTCGGCGACGGGGGGGACCAGCGGTAATGAACAGTCGGCCCCATGGCGCCTTTTTTAAATCTTGGATACAACACTCAGAAAAAAAAGGGGATTTGGGTATGGGCGAAGTGATTGTTATACTCTTGACGATAAATGTTGTCCTACTACCCCCAAACGAAAGAAAGGTTATTCATGACTGTAACTGAAACGCAACCCGATCAAAATTCTTCTCGTTTTCGTTACTGGCAGTATCGCACGATCATCGCGACTATGTTCGGCTATATGCTGTTTTATTTTCTGCGCAAAAACTTCAGTCTCGCCATGCCCGGCATTGAAGCGGAATTGGGCATTACCAAAACCAATCTCGGCCTTTTTTTGACCCTGCACGGACTGGTCTACGGATTATCGAAATTCCTCAACGGCTACCTGGGCGACCGCATCAATTCCCGATTGTTCATGTCCATAGGACTTGCACTATGCGTGTTGGTAAACGTCCTCTTTGGCTTTGGCCCCGTCATAGCGGCCTATTTAACGGGCGGCTACGGCGGCGCAAGCTTTATGAATACTCTGATCATTATCTTTGGTTTGCTGTGGGTGCTCAACGGCTTGTTTCAGGGCAGCGGCTTCCCGCCTTGTGCGCGGCTGCTCACCCACTGGATACCGCCCAATGAGCTGGCCACAAAAATGTCGGTGTGGAACACCTCACACTCCGTTGGCGCGGGCTTGATCGTTATCGTCTGCGGCGATATCATGACCTACGGTGGGGAAGGCGCATGGCGCTATTGCTTCTGGGTACCGGCAGCGATCGCCGCCTTGGGAATTGTGGTGCTCCTTTTGGCACTGCGCGACACCCCGCGCTCGGTGGGATTGCCTGAGCTTGCCGGCACTGAAATTAAAGGCATTGAAGAGGATCAGCCTGTGAGCCGCGCCTTTCTCTATGAGCGTGTTTTCTTCAACCCCGTTATTTGGATGATCGGCCTCGCCAATTTCACGCTGAATTTGGTGCGCTTTTCTGTATTGGATTGGGGGCCGACGCTGCTCAAAGAATCGAAGGGGCTCACCCTGGATCATGCGGGCTGGTTGGTGGCAGGCTTTGAAATCGCCGGCATTATCGGCATGTTAGCGGCAGGCTGGATCACCGATCGCTACATGGGCGGACGAGGGCCGCGCATCTGTGCCATTTGCATGTTCGGCGCCGCCCTCTCCGTGACCCTGTTCTGGTTACTCCCTGCGACAGCGCCGGTGGGGCTGCTCTTAGCGAGTTTGTTGGCAGCAGGCTTTTTCATCTACGGGCCCCAAGCGCTTACGGGGATTACAGCGGCGAATATCTCGACCAAAAAACTGGCGGGAACTTCTATCGGATTCACCAGCCTCTTCAGTTATGCGAGCGTCCTTGTTTCGGGCGTGGGCATGGGCGCCATCGCGCAGCATTACGGCTGGAATTATGTGTATATTTTGGTCGTGGCCATGGCAATCGCGAGCGCCGGTATTTTCCTTTCTTTATGGAATGTAAAAGCACACGCCTATGATGATTTGGCGGATGAGGCGTAATCAACCCTAAAAAAAAGGCTATAGCAAGACCGCTTCTCTCATTGATCCCGGGATATCGTGATGACTACAGAAAAATATAAGTCCCTTGTTGTTGCCGGACCTACCGCCTCCGGGAAGACCGCCCTCGGCGTACAGTTGGCAGGCCTGTTGAAGGGCGAAATTCTATCCGTCGATTCCCGTCAGGTCTACCGCGGACTGGACATAGGCTCAGGCAAAGATTTATCCGAATATGTCTATGATGGAAAGGCCTTGCCCTATCATCTCATCGACATTGCGGATCTGGATACGGAATTCAGCGTTTTCCATTATCAACAAGCCTTTTATGCGGCTTTCGACGATCTGTGCGAACGGAAAAAGTTGCCCGTAATCGTTGGCGGAACGGGCATGTATTTGGAGGCGGTCCTGTCGGACTATCACCTGCCTGCCGTGCCTGAAAATCCCAAGCTGCGCGAAGTATTGCAAGATCTGGACGAGGAGGCACTGGAAGAACGGCTCCGCCAACTCAAGCCGACACTGCATGATGAAACTGACTTGGAAAATCGCGAGCGGATTATCCGCGCCATAGAAATAGCCGAATTTAGCGCGTCGATTCCGCAATCAGCGAAAAAGGATCCCGCCCCTTTTATTCTGGTTGTCGCCTATCCGCCCGATGTATTGCGTGCACGCATTGCGCTGCGGCTGCGGGCGCGTATGGACGAAGGATTAATTGAAGAAGTAGAGGCACTCCATGAGGGCGGCGCTGACTGGCAGCGTCTTGAACAACTGGGATTGGAATATCGCTTTGTCGCCCAGTATTTGCAAGGAAAAATTCTAAACAAAAACGATTTGTTCCAAAAGTTAAATAGTGCCATCGCTCAATTTGCGAAGCGGCAACGTACCTGGTTCAGAGGCATGGAACGGCGCGGCTTTACCGTCCATTGGATCCCGGAAGCATCGCTGCACGCCGCATTGCAGGCGATCGGACAAAGCAGCTTTTGAGGCGAAACGCAGGGCGTGTACCCCTCTTGGGTGAAGCATGAATGCTACCGTAAATAAATATTTGGTGCGACGCTCGGTTCATGAGCGCTGGCCTATGGATACCCTTGCACGGGAAGAAGGTATCCGTTCGGTCGTGGTCATCCCGGTCCTAAGCGAATATGACTATCTTTTTGATACCTTGGCTGCGTTGCGCGCGTCCAAGGATGCCCTGTGCGCGGAAACCTTGGTCATTTGCGTGATCAACAATTCGGCAGCCCCGACCGTCGCGGCGGCGACCCTCGAAAACAACCAAAAGACTTTAGGCTTGCTGAGGCAGCGCATAGGGGAGGAGCATTACGCGCCCCTACGCCTGGCTGTGGTGGATGCGTGCACAGAAGGACGGGAACTTCCCGAAGGGGAAGGGGTGGGACTGGCGCGTAAAATCGGACTCGACCATGGGCTCCATCTGCTCAGCCGTTCCGCCCACCTGGACGGAGCCCTGATCAGCCTTGACGCCGATTCGCCGCCGGCACCGGGTTTCCTTGAAGCCATGGATGCCCATTACAGAGCCGAAGGGGCATGGGCAGGCTATGCGGCGTACCTGCACAGCTTTCCCGACGATGAAACCCAAAAAGAAGCGGTCATTGCCCATGAACTCTATATGCGTTATCATGAACTCGCCTTGCAGCATTGTGCCTCGCCCTATGCCTATCCCGCACTAGGGTCGATTATCTCGTGTACGGCGCACGCCTATGCCGCTATGGGCGGGATGAACCGACGCCTTGCCGGCGAAGACTTTTATTTCATGCAGCAATTAAGAAAGACCGGCAAGATGGAGCCTATAGCCTGTGCCTTGGTCTTCCCCTCAGGGCGACTGTCCCGGCGAACCCCCTTCGGCACCGGACAGCGTATTTACGACTATAAAGAAAGCACCGCCTTGGAGCTGCCCCTTCCGCATCCACAAAGTTTTGTGGTGTTAAAAGCCTTGTTGCAACTCCTTTCCCATGAGACCCGGCTTTCGGGGACAGCGGTCATCGCCGCGGCGCAGACGATTCATCCGCAGCTTGCCGCATTTATGAACCTTCACGGCTTTAAAGCAACATGGGACAAGATCCGAGGGCAACAACCGGATTTACAGCGGCTGCACAAGCAATTTCATGTCTGGTTTGACGGGTTGAAAACCATCCAATTACTGCATCATCTGCGCGACAACGCGTATCCCGATCAGCCCGCGGCAACAGCGCTTCCATGGCTCATTGAGACCATAGGCGGCGAAGCGCTCCCGATCAGCGATTCCAAAGGCACCCTTGACCGCTTGCGTCAGCTGTGCTTACTGCGCCATGTGCCGCACGACGGGCAACGACCCGACTATTATCCCGAAGCTTTTCTGAACTTCTTTTCTATAAGCTGAAACAAAAAGCCCAAGGCGGCCAAGAGCAGCCAAGAAAGCCCTATGGATGAGTTTGTTTTCAGCGTAGCCGCCGCTTCTTCGCCTTCCGAAGATACGCCCATTGCCTGCAAAATTAAAAATACGCCCTGCACTGTAAACCATGCGCCCAGTCCGGCGGTTATCAGGCTGATCGTAAAGCGTTCCAAAAAGAAGGACGCCAGACCCCCGACCAAAGCTGCAAGAATCACGAAGGCGAAGAGGATGCCTGAATCCCAAGTGGGCTGCAGATAATTCCACGCCGCTAAGGTAATAATGCCGCCCCCAAAAAGGATGATCCCGAGACGGTACGCCATATGGGTGATGATCGCCCCTAAAATACCGCCGACCATCAGAGCGACGGACATGTAGGGAACATTGCCGTCGGAAAAGAAGCCTACAGTCAGGGCGGCGAGTAAGCCCAGCACGGCAAAGCCTGAAAGGTCAAGAAAGAGTTTTGTCGTACGATGTCCAAAAAAGCAGCAGACAATACCGCAAAGCGTCAATACGACGGTGGCGGGATTCAGCTCCACCATTTGAAAAACATCAAGGTGGGGGAGAAGATATTTTTCCAGGACTACAGATTCCAAAAAAAACCTCTCTAATTCTAGTAAACTCCACAGGAGCTCAGTGATATACAATGCACGTGAAGGAGAAAAAAGAACATACGCTGCCGCAACACCGTATTTACAGATACGCAGCGTGGGGAAAGGCATCGCTGCGCGCCATCCCCAGATCAATAGGCGGTCACAGCTTCCATTCTTCGTGAAATAAGTTCCGTGCCCGCCCGTTCAGACGCCGTATCTCTCAGCGCAACAGAGTCAGACAATATCCTCGTAACTAAAAAACGCTGTTGGAAAAGATCGCCTTCTTGCACCTCTTCCTCTTTCTCGGTTGTAGAAGGATTATTTAAGCGAAAAGTAGCAGAAGCGTTTGTAAGATCAATTTTCTGAAGAATGAAGTAGAAATAACCAACCTCACGATTAACGGCATCCATAAGCTGCCTGATTTCGGGATCCCGGTCTTTATGACCTATTTGCGATATTTCCCGTGAAGCAATGCGCAATTGTTCCATATCAAATGGAACAGCATAGGCTTTGGCTTTGATTTCGTCTATACAACGCTTCCTAACTTCATCAGCAATGGAACGGTTTTCTGCCGTGTCACTCGCTTTTAAAGCCAACAAAGCAGTTTCATGAGCCGCAACATAATCTCCATCTTCAATCAATTGTTCCAAGGCACGATTGGAAAATCGGGAATCCGTCAGGACGTAGGCGCCATTTTGATTTCCATGGAGCCCCGTCCACAGCGCATCGGCAAGAAAATACATCATTATCAAAAAAATCGGAACCAACACAATCCAAAGCGCGGGATGACTCCAAACGGAGCGGCGCGGACGCCGCACGGAAGTGGAAGAACGCGTGGCGGGGGAGGATAAGCTGATGGAATCAATATCCATTTTGCCCATACGCAGATCAACATTCGTCGGATCCGGTTCTTTCACAGGTTTGCCGACCAAACGGCGTAAGCGACCCGACAACGAACGTTGTTCCGCCTCGATCCGCTCTTGTTCCTCAGTCGCTACCTGAACCCGCTCTTCCATCATGAACGATTCAAGGGCATCGGTAACACTGCTGGAAACGGTATAGGTCCCTTGGCTTTCCCCGCCTAAATCAGAGACGGTATAGGTCGGTTGTTCTTTGCGCGGGCGGCTCACTTCCTCACCGCAATAACGGCACCGTGTCGCCAAGGCACTAATCGACATGCGGCACGTGGGACACAAACGGATGGGCTCTTCGTTTGTTTGAAATTTTTTCGTCATATAAAAATTTGTCCGGCTTTACCGAGGGACTCGCAAGCGTTTCTAACAACAGAACAATCTTTAATATAGTATATCAACATGTCCTATAAAGCAACGAACTAAAGTATATAAACATTGGCGGACAAAAAAAAAATCCTCAAAGTTTTTAAGCACTGTGTAAGAATGATACGTGTTAACAAAAAATGTTTGTTGTGTGCTGTAAAAAAAAGGGGTCGAGAACAGTTACCGAAAAATATTAACTATGTAGAGTACTGTGGCGAATTGTGAGTATTCTTTACTACTCGACGAATCGATATTTCATAAGGTTCTGTATATGCTTTATATATAGACACATCAATTCTGCAGGAATGATGTTACGACTCTTCCGGCAAAGCGGTAATAGTCTTTCTGATTCTAACTTCAGTTGCCACCGTGGAGATTCCCGCTGACAAGACGATACACAATATTTTCAGATACTCACAGTGGTATCGTTTATCGAGGCAGGCAAGTGAGAGCGGGGGGGGTTAGGGATGCTTGGATGTACGGCGTTGGGTCGGGATTGCGCCACCTGCGCCGCCACTTACTCCGTCCCGCAGCACAACACAACACCATCTAACCTCACATATTATTCTGAGCGAAGCGAAGAATCCGGCGATAAGGTGTTTGTGTCGTTGTGGCGCAGTGTTATGCACCTTGGCTCGGGTACTATTCACGTCAGCCTCCGAAGAAACCTTGAGGTCTGCAATGAAGCCGTTGTCAGGGATCTAGCTTCTATAAATTCTCCTCCAACATTAAAGCCTTAGTACACCTCGTCCATCAAGTCCATCCGGTCCATACTGTCCATGCTGTCCATACTGTCCATTAGTACAGCGTGAGAGTGTTGGTACGCATCAGGGCACTTGTGTGCGCTCCCGGCCGAATATGCAGTGGCGACGACGGACTAGTTGGATTAACTTTGAAAGGAATTGAACCTTGTATTAACATAATTTCAACCCTTTGGTGAGAGCGATTTCATCTTTTTAATTTATTAATATTTAATTCAGCAAAAATTATCAACAAGTGCAACAGCTTTTTTTACACGCCGCCGGTGTTAGTTTCAGCGGCGTTTTTTGATTGGCGCAGCCATTCGGTCAAGGCGATTCCCGCGCTTACAGAGGCGTTCAAGCTGGATAAATTGCCCGCCATGGGAATGGAAGCGAGGAAGTCGGCCTGTTCTTTCACCAGGCGGCGGATCCCATCTCCTTCACTGCCGATAATCATGGCAACACGCCCAGTCAGCGGTACCTGCCACAAGCTGCGGTCTGCGTTTGCTTCGAAAGCAACAACCCAAAAGCCCTCTTTTTTTAAGTGCTGAATGTCCCGCGTCAGATTAGAAGCTTGGATGAGAGGGACGTATTCGATGCCTCCGGCGGCAGCCTTGACGACAGCCGCATTGACAGGTGCAGCACGGTCTTTCGGAAACAGAACGCCATGTGCGCCTAGGGCCGCGGCGCTTCGAATGATTGCTCCGAAATTCATGGGATCGGTAATACAATCCAAGATCAGCAACAGGCACTCAGGTTCCTTATGATTGTCGCACCATTCGAATAAGGAAAGTAATTTCATGGGGGCAACGTGCAGAAGAACCCCTTGATGCCGCGCTCCTTGTGACATCTTATCCAAGTGCTTTCTGTCGGTCCAAGTAATCTTTTCCGGCGGCAAAGCATTGATAATTTCTTCAAGTCCTACGGCATTATCATGGATAAAGGCTCGAAACACTTCCCGTTTCCCTGCATCCAGACAGGTCAGCACAGGGAGCCTTCCTAAGACCACTTCATGGTGTGCATCATTCATTGAAGATTATCTACTTCCTTCAATTTTTGCGCTCTCAATTTGAGATTGTCATTATTGGGCACCCGGCTGTCGGTCCCATTTGCCGATGCAGCAATCAATTCCTGCAAGATATTATAAGCCTGCTGATTTTTGTCCAGTTTTTCAAGACATTTCACCATACGATATTTGTTGTACAAATAATTGGCGCCGGCGCTTCCGTAGCGGTCAACAGCGCTTCGCATAACATTTAACGATGCCTCGTAGCGCCATTGATATAACAAGTATCCGGCGACCCGCGTCAAGCCGGCTTCATCACGTTGGTCTTTTTCTGCGTCTTGACCGGGAGTCGCCTGCGTGTATCGCCCAACCATCCAATTGATGCCGGGACTGGAAGCAAGAAATCCGATTCCTACGATGACTAAAATTAGAATAGGCCATTTTAATCCGCTCAGATCCATTTTTATTCCTCCTTCTATTAGAATGGCAATAATGAAAGAACACGCGCTGTGAGATCGGTGAGTAAGGGGATGTAGGTATGATAGGAAATCATTCCCAAAACACAAAGAATAACAATGAGGGTAATGAGCAGCCCCAACAGTTTGCGAAACTTCAATCCTAAATGCAAGCGTGAGGACCGCGTTGTTTCCAAATCACCGGCACGCTTCAAAAACTGACTATGTTTCTCTTGGCAAACTTCGGAACAGTAGAGTCCGGCACTGCTTACAATGCCGCATTCTTTGCACACAGGTTTACTGCATTGACGACATCGACCCACCGCAAGAAGGCTGGGGTGGTTGATACATCCAATTGTTTTCGCGCCCATCATATCCATATTCTCCTTCGCTATTTGCTATGAACACAGTTCATTAATAAGTTTACCATAATCGCTTTGCAGATGCGACAGAAACGAGGGGACTTCACATTTCCGTGCCCCTTAGGGCCGCCCCTCTTTGGATGGCGCCTGATGCCACGATGCAGTCTTGCTGATCATAGAAAACTGCCCACTGTCCCGGTGTCACCGCGGCTTGTGCTTCGTCCGGTCGAATTTCAGCGCCTTTAGATGTTGGGGTCACCCAACACGGAACAGGGCGATGGCGATAGCGAATCTGCACCAGCGTGCGAAAGGCTTCGTTTTGCGGACTCATAGCGCCCCAGAATAGGGGACCGGTCGTAAACATACTGCAAAGTCCGGATTCCGCGCCGCCCACATAGACGGTGTTCGTGTCAGCGTCAAGGTGAATGACATAAAGGGGTCTCGGAGCACTTAATCCCAGTCCATGGCGTTGGCCGATGGTATAGCGGTGGATACCGTCATGGCGGCCCAGTACTTTTCCATCCAAGGCCTTGATCGGCCCCGGATTTTTTCCTTGCCCGCGGGATTCCAAAAAATCAGCATAACAATTGTTTTCAATAAAGCAGATTTCCTGGCTGTCCTTTTTAGCACCGATTGCGGGGTCCACCGTACTCGCAAATTGACGGGCTTCCGCTTTGCTATATATTCCCAAAGGAAAACAACAATATTTAAGTTGTTTCTGTGTCAAGGGCGCGAGCACATAGCTTTGATCTTTATCGGGATATCCGGCGCGACACAGGGCAAAACGCCGCTCCTTTTCAAGAAGACGCACATAATGACCTGTGGCTAAATACGTACAGCCTAATTCTTGTGCCTCTTTGAGCAAGACGCCAAATTTAATCATGCGATTGCAGCGTATACACGGATTCGGTGTCAGTCCGGAAAGATAATCATCTACAAAACGATCTACAATAAAGGTCTCAAAGGCATGGTTCACATCACAGCGAGTGTGGGGGATAGACAGAATTTTACAAATGTGGCGGGCATCTTTTATGGTTTTATCTTCATCGGATGCCGAGTCCGACATGTTCAGGGTAATGCCTAAGCAGTCATACCCCGCCTGAACCAGCAGCATGGCCGCAGCGGCACTGTCCACACCGCCGCTCATGGCGACAGCGATTTTCGCCCCCGGAGGCGGCATCCGGTTTTCCGAGGAATTTACTAATGAGGTCATATTAAAAATCGGCTTCCTAAAGGCAAGGGCCATATTTCCTTAGCTAAAGCGTGTAGGCAGTAATCAATAAGCGCAGGTTGATTTGCGAAAAAACAGCCCGATTGAACCTTTGTTTCCAGAATTCGAAAAGAGAGACACAAAAAGTTTATCCTATGTAACATTGACTATGAAAAGATTATTTGTATTTTAAAGAATAAGTGTCGTCTCGGACAACACCTTTATAAGGAACGTTTACATGATCTCAAGCTTATTGACTTCTTTGATTCTGGCCGCCGCCATCCCTTTTATTTCTCCCACAACCAACGTACCGGCGCTGTCTCTTTTATACGGGGAATCGGCTGCCCTTGCCGAAACTCAAGGGGACGAAGCCCCCTTACTGCATCTCTTCCCCATATCAGCCGCAAAGGAAGCCTGTCCTGCAGTAATCGTTTGTCCCGGAGGCGGCTATGGCACCTTGGCAATGTCTTATGAGGGCGTAGACATCGCCCATTGGCTTAATAGTCATGGCGTGGCGGCATTTGTCCTGCAGTATCGCGTCGCGCCCCATCGCCATCCGCTACCCCTAGAGGATGTGCAGCGTGCCCTCCGTTTAGTGCGTGATCATGCAGAAGAATGGCGCGTGGATCCGGAGCGTGTGGGCGTTTTGGGTTTCTCCGCAGGCGGTCATCTTGCCTCTACGGCATCCACTCATTTTGACGCGGGCGATCCCGACTCAGAAGATACTATATCGCGTCAATCGTGCCGACCGGACTTTTCTATTTTGATTTACCCTGTCATTTCGCTCCACCCCGATATTGGTCATATGGGTTCGCGCAATAATCTATTGGGCAAAGATGCTGATGAGTCTTTGGTAGATTCACTGAGCAATCATACACAAGTCACTAAAGATACACCGCCCGCTTTCTTGGTGCACACCACGGCAGACAGCGGCGTATCTGCAAATAACAGTTTGGCTTATTATGCTGCTCTGCTCCAAGCCGGTGTGCCCGCAGAAATGCATATCTATGAACAGGGTGCCCACGGCTTTGGTATGGGCAAGGGTGACCCTGCATTATCGACTTGGCCAAGCCTCTGTATTCTTTGGATGAAAAAGACGGGCATTATTGAAAATTAACCTGTCGTATCACAGAACAGCGACTGAAAAAGGGTCCTTTCTTTTTGGGGCAATGGACTCTTTAAAAAAATATTTTCAAAATAGCTTGACTTCCGTCTTGGAATATGGTATAAGCATGTCGAGAATACGAATGGTAACCTGCTGACAACTCTTCTTTTCCCCCTATTTTGACTATATCAAGTCTACAATTACATTTAGAAAGCGAGGTGAATACTATGCAGTGCGCATTATGTAATGAATACATTGACGACAATGAATTCGCATTTGACGAAGCCTTTGAAATTGATGGCGAATATTGGCACGCCGAATGCTATGCTGAATATTACGGTGAAGAACTCGAAACCGCCGTTTAATTTTGCTTATTGAAAATAGTTGAATCTCAATGACTGCCTCGACCACTTTTCACGGGTCGAGGTTTTGTTTTTCAGAACCGCTTTTCTGCAGTAAAGCGAATATGAAGATCAAGCTACGATACCGCCTTTCTTGCGTAAACCCGTTGAAGGGCGTATACTGTCATAAGGTATTCTCACCGATTCGAGTCTAAATTATGTTAACAGCATACGTACTAGTCTTAAATAAATCGTGGGTTGCCATTAACGTGACCCCTGCAAAACGCGCCTTGACACTGCTCTTTCAAGGGCATGCGCAAGTCGTGCATCCGAAAGACTATTCCCTCTATGATTTCGATTCGTGGCTTGCCTTTTCAAAAGATCATAATGGCTTGCCGCCGCGAAGGTATGTGTTTACGCCCACCGATCGGATACGCTTGCCTGAAGTGATCGTGTTGAAAGAGTATAACGGCTTTTATGCGCCTGTACTACGTTTATCGCGCAGAAATATTTTCGCCCGTGATAAGAACAGGTGTCAGTACTGTGGATGCAAATTTCCGCGTGCAGCGCTCACGATTGATCATGTCGTACCCCGTTCCCGGGGCGGCGCAGACACTTGGGAAAATCTCGTTCTCGCCTGCACCCGCTGCAACTTAAAAAAACGCGATCAGACGCCGGAAGAGGCGGAGATGCCGCTCATACGCAAGCCTGTTTCACCCCGTTGGCTGCCACGGTACCACACACCGCTGCAAAGAGAAGAGCTTCACGCGTGGAAACGCTTTGTCGACTTGGCGTACTGGAGCAATCAATCGCTTCGATAAATGTTGTTGAGGGAGATGTCGACGTCGACGGATGTTATAAGCGGGCTTGTCATTATTCATTTCGAAAGAAATGTTGGTGACCCCATGGCTTAAGCGTGAAATACATAGCCATGTCTTGGTATATTTCTCCGGAAGCCACGTATATCTTCGTTCATCTACTGCAAAGAAAGTTTCCCATTGCAAGGAACAATAATCAATAGAATCACGCCGCGTGCATGGCGTGTATTAAAAGAGTCATGCACACGTTCTTCTCCTTGGATGCCGCTTCCAATAAACAGATCGCGGGAGTAGTGTCCATGGTGAGCAAGACAAAAAACACGGTGCTGCAACAGCTCCGCATCGCACGGGATCAGCTTCATGAAAAAGTCACACAGACCCCTTTAACAGATGGTCTGGCACAGCGTTTAAAAGTGCCCATCCCAAGCCTTTCGTTCCGTGCATGGCTGGAAGTGCAGCGCTATCCATCACGCTATTATTGGCAGGATCGAAGCCGAAACACCGAAATGGCCGGTCTCGGAGAAGCAGATATCATCGCTCCTGAAGGGGCCGATTTTGTTGCCGCTGCGCTGAAGCAAATACGGGAAAGGCTGCCCGAACATAGTTCGGCAGCCCGCTATTATGGCGGTTTTCGATTCTATTTTGATCATAATAAAAACCCGCGCTGGCATAACTTTAAAACCTGCCGATTTATTCTGCCCTTGGTAGAACTCTTTCGCGACCATGCAGAATGCCATCTTGCCTGTACGCTCTACGACGAAGCCGATCGTACAAAAGCCTTAAGCATATTAAGAGAGCTTTCTTTTGACGCGTCCCCGGCGTCACAACCTTTGGCTGATTTCAGGAAAGGGCGGGATATCCCTGATTTTGTCGAATGGAATCGCCTCGTCGAAACGCTCCTCCATGATATGAAGCGTTGCGAACTTGAAAAAGTGGTACTGGCGCGGGAAAGCCTCTTTCACGCCCAAGACAAAATCAATCCTATTTCTTTACTCAGGCAGTTGGCTCATTATAATGAGCGCGCCTATTTGTTTTGTTTTCAGCCGGCGCAAGATCGTGCCTTTCTCGGCGCGTCACCTGAGCGTTTATATCATCGTCATGGAATGAAGCTTTCTAGTGAAGCCTTGGCAGGTACCCGCAGACGCGGTGTAGATCAACCGGAGGACGACGCGCTGGAGCAATCGTTGTTAGAAGACGACAAAGAGCGTCGTGAACACCGTATTGTTGCCGAAGCGATTACGCAGGTACTACGCCCTTTATCCGAGTCAGTGACCGCAGCATCGAAACCGACTGTTGTAAAACTAAGCTATTGTCAGCATTTGTACACGCCCATAAAAGCGCAATTACGGCGCTCCGTTCAGGATGAGAATCTTTTGGACGCCCTGCATCCCACGCCTGCCGTAGGCGGCAAACCTACCGATAAAGCCATGCACTGGGTATTAGACAATGAACCTATTGAACGCGGTATCTATGCTTCGCCTGTAGGTTGGGTAAGCAGAGAGAGCGCAGAATTCTGCGTGGGTATACGCAGTGCATTGGTAAAAGACAACAACCTCAGCTTGTTTGCAGGCGCCGGAATAGTTCCCGGGTCGGAGCCTTCCGAGGAATGGAAAGAATTGGAAGCGAAAATGTCGCAGTTCACCAGAATCATCATGAAAGATCAAATCCATGAAAGCGCCTAACCTAAACTATCTGTGGGCGGCCCTTCTTGTGGAAGAACTGGCGCGGAACGGCGTACGCCATTTTATCGTGTCGCCAGGCTCCAGGAGTGCGCCCCTTGCTGTCGCTGCCTCTCAAAATGCGGGTATCTCCACCCTAGTCCATTTCGACGAGCGAGGGGCCGCTTATTGCGCTTTAGGCTCTTCGCGTGCCGGTCATCCCGCCGCTGTGATTTGTACTTCCGGCACAGCAGTCGCGAATTATTGGCCTGCCGTTGCGGAAGCGTCCCACTCTGCTTTACCCTTGGTTCTGTTGACGGCTGACCGGCCTCCCGAACTGCAGGACTGCGGCGCGAACCAAACCATGGAACAAGAG
>JAAYJI010000022.1 GCA_012523015.1 Candidatus Hydrogenedentota bacterium | reverse complement strand
CTTGTATCGGGTAACCAAAAGAAGGGGATCTTCATGGTAATGAGACTTTCTTAAATTCGGGTGTTCGAAGCAAGAGTGGAGTGACGGCTTAGGGAAGGTTGATCGTGCTTCTACAGTGTGCTCCCGGCAACCAGTCTTTTGATTATACACGAAGCGTGTTGTTGGTGAGAGACAGGCGCGAGAATAGTAAGAGGAAGACTCGTCTGAAAAAAAATGCTGCACGACAGAGGATCGTGCAGCACGGTAGGTCTTCATTCTGTAAAGGGTTATCGGATTTGTAAAATCTCGCAGCCTCGTCCTTGGGCAATAAGTGATTTATAGCTTTTCAATTCCGCTTGCGTTGCGGGATCGGTCAAGTAAATCGTTTCGCCTTTCTCAGCGGAAAGGTAGGCGGCCTGGCACAGGCGTGTTATTTCAAGACCATAGGCGAAATTAAGGAAAGCGTCTTTGCCTTGCTTAAAGCATGCGATGGCATCTTTGATCTCGTCCACATAGCCGTAGAGGTCAGGTTCGTTCGTTTCCACCGTGAGCAGTCCACGGCTCGCCGTCGATTTTTCCAAAGCCGTTTCGCTGTCCGCTACGGCTTCAGCGGCATCATCGCCAACAAAGACTTCCAAGGCAGAGCGCTGCGTATTGAGTTCAAAGGCGTAGCCGGGTCCTAAGCCGTCCATGAGCAAGCGGAGTCCCTGTTTGTCATACATCCACGAGTTGGTGAACTGGGCTTGTACCAATTGACCGGTTTCGGGATTCTTAAACGTGACCATGCCTGTTGCAAAGTCTTCGCCCGGTATCTTGCTATAATCTACGCCGGTTCGTTCCAGCAGTTGTTGACGATATTTGGGGATACCCCATTTTAAGAGGGAAGTGACTGCGCTGACGGAGATGGGTTCGAGGAAATCGACCGGCTTGCCGTAAGGTGTCAACACGAACCAGCCCACAGCGATGGAGTGGCAGCCCATATCGCTGAGCACACCGCCGCCTTGTTTGGTCGGATCCCAGAACCAGCCTTCATGGGGACCGGAGTGTTCTTCAGCACTGCGCGCCAGCGCCAAGGGGCCCATGGTCTTTTCCACGGGAGCCAATTGTTCTTTTTGCGCACGAATGCCTTTCATATGGATTTGGTTTTCGAAATAGGCGGTAGGCATTTTGATCTCAGCAGCAAGATCCACCAATTGCTGTGCTTCTTGGATAGTGCGGCCTAAAGGCTTTTCACAAATAATACCTTTGAGCGCGGCGCCTGCCTTCACGGCTTCCACGATTTCTTTCATGATCTGGATACGCACGAAATTGGGCGCGAAAATAGCGACTGCATCAACGTTTTTGCAAAGTTCGCCAACAGAATCGTAGACCACACAGTCGCCCAGGTTATTCGCTTTGGAATAGGCTGAAAGTTCTTCCGCGCCTTTCAGCGCGTGGACACCGGCCAGTTCACAGCCGCGGATTTGGCTTAGCGCTTTGGCTTGGAATTTGCCAATAAATCCGGCACCAATGAAACCAAGTTTGAAATTAGCCATGTTATATACTCCTTCCGCAAAATGCGGTCTTGGGTTGATGTCTTTGATTATAAGAAAAATCCGAAACAGGTTCAACAAGGCACAACGCGACGCAACGCCCTAGTCCCGGTAACTATATGAAAATAGCTTGCCGCCTGTTTCAACGCGGCTTAATCGCCTTTATTGTCCCAGTTGGGCGTCAGTTCCAAATAGAGTATCCGTATTCCTCTACGAATTTTAAGAACCACATATTCTTCTGCGGCGTCAATGATGGCAGTCATTTGTTCGCGCACCTCGTCCACTGTATTCACGGGTGTATCGCCAATACCGATGATGAGATCGCTCGTGGACAATCTGCCCAGCGCTGCCCAGCCGCCCGGTTTAACTTGTTCTACAAGTACACCGGTCTGTTCCTGCGCCCATTTTTCAGAAGCGCGGTCAAAGTAGGTGATATCACGGACAGTAAACTCAAAGACTTCATCTTGGTATTTTTTCATTTCGCGCGCCAGTTTCGGCGCTTCCACTAAGACAACAGGGAGGGACAGCTTCTCTGAGCCCCGCTTTATGCTGAGCTCGACCGTGTCGCCGGGAGTGTATTGACGTATATAGGCCGCCAATTCTTCATGATGTTCCGGCAACGCAGCGGTCATCTTCTCGCCGTCAACGGATAGAATAAAGTCGCCCACAGTGATGCCCGCTTTCGCTGCGGTACTGTCTTTATATACTTGCGTGACGCGGAACCCGGTCAAGGTCGGCTCGTCCATGGACTGGGCAATATCGCGGGAAATGACTTGATATTCCACAGGCAGCCACGCTTTTTTAACTTCCATGCCCGGATCGCCTAGGGGGCGGATACCAATTTTTACGATGGTTAAGAACCGGTCATTTTTACGGTCGAATGCGGTTAAGACAGGTCGCGGCGCCGTGCTTTCTTCCATGAGCTTGGTCGTGATTTCGCGGAAGTCAGCAACATTTTTAATGGCTTGCCCCTCAATCTCTACAATCACGTCATCTCTTGATATGGGGGGGACCGCATCGCCTGCCGGGCCGCCTGATTGCACTGAAGTCACCAGAACGCCCTCTGTATTATCGCGTTTCATTTCTTTTGCCATCATAAAGGAGATATCACGGATTGTGATGCCCCAGTAGAGTTGCTCAAATTGGAGGAGTTCATAGGTCTCTCGTTCTATGGGAACCACATCAATGATTTCTTGCTTCCCGTCCCGTTCTATGGTGAAGCGTGCCGTTTCGTTGGTGGGCAAGTCTGCCACGAGGAGATTGAAATCCGGCAACTGCACCAAAAAACGAATGTCGATAACGGTATCGTTGATAGCCGTCAGCAGATCGCCTGAGCGAAGCCCGGCCTTTTCCGCCGGTGAATCTGCAATAACCGTATTGATCAGCGCGCCTATTTTTCGTGTGTCTGATTTTAAACGAGGCTGCACATTTAACCCCACCCACGAACGATGCACATTCCCCGAACGGATAATTTCTTCCGCTACACTGCGCGCAAGGTTGCCCGGTATGGCACCGCTCAGTCCCATGCGAATTTCATTAATGCCGATTACTTGTCCCTGAAGATTCACAAGAGGTCCGCCTGAGTTGCCGCCAAAAATCTGTGCGTCATGGGCGAGCCAGCGCACCAAGGCGCCCACATCCTCGCCGTCAATGGTGAGTCCGCCGTCGCGGCTCATCCATTCAGGCATGGTCATTTCCGTGTTGCTGATAATGCCCAAGGTGACAGACTGGGACAAGGCCAAAGGGCTGCCCATCGCTAATACATGATCGCCTACACAAACGCCTGTGCAGTCGCCCCATATGACTACCGGGAATTCAATGTTGTCGTCCGTTTTTAAGCGAATTACAGAAATGTCAGTCAAGGGATCAGTACCCACCAGTTCCGCTTCAAATTCAGACTTGTCGGCGAAGACACATTTTAATTGCTTCGCATGGCCGGCAACATGATGGTTAGTTATGACGTGTCCTTCTTTCGTGATAACTACGCCGCTGCCGGATGCCTCAGATTTCATTTCGCGTCCGTCACGATAATAAGCTTCCACCACATCAATACGTACCAGAGAAGGTGTGACCTTGTGAACCGCTTCTTTGATCGTGTCCGCAAGATTGGGAAGAGTCTCGTTCGTCACGGCAGCTGTGCTTTCATTGCTGTAAGCGGGCAGCGCAAAGGCACATAGAAAACAAAGGGAAAGTAGAGAGAGGAGAAGTCGCGTCATAGTATTGAAAGTCCTGTTGAAAAAAAGCTTGAGTCTTTGAAAAACCATATCAGTGCTGCAAGTTGCAAAATAATAATCAGGGGAATACCGAGCATAAACTTGGCGTGTCGAGTTTTATGCCGAACGGAAAGCATGGTTAAAAACATGATAAGAGAACCACCGGCAACCGCCAGAAGGAGCAGCGTACGTTCGCTTATGCGCCAACGCTGCGTTCTTGCTGCGTATTTATCGTAGCGGGTAAAGAGCCAGGCTAAGAGATTGATAACACCAAGATAACCGACGGCATATAACATAGAAAAACGCTCCTTATACCTGATGAATCTGAATCCAAAATTTATTTTGGCGCCGTAGTTTGTAGGAATACCTTCTCATTATTTCAGCGTCTAAACGTTTATTTGGATCATATGGTTAAGTACGAGTTAAAAAGACAAGATTGAACCGATCAGGACAAAAGAGATTCTAACACATTCACCGTGTTTATGTCTTTTGAAAAGATAAGGATCTCTGAAAGAGACGATGATATAGCGTAATATTTCGAAACCGTACATAAATAATAGGGTACATCGAAGTGGAGATACTCGGTTGAAGCTTAAAATATCTTTACAATAGGGATTTTATATGTAATACTGAGTATCCGATTAAAATTAATAAATACGAAATTTTGATTTATATTCCGATTAATATAAGTAGCGTAATGAGCCGGAAGATTGTAAATGGAGGTTGCTTATGACTATTTATGCGTGGATTATTGTCATTGCTTTGGTCGTGCTCTTGAGGATTGTTGCCAGAATCATTGCGCCCATCAAAATTTCGAGTATAGAGGAATTGCAAAAAATCGGCTATGTTAGCGGCTGGCCATTGGACGGCAAATATATCCTCACTAAAGATATAGATGCGAGCATAACGATAACGTGGAATCATGGCAGAGGTTTTTCACCTATTGGCAACAAAATCAATCGATTTACAGGAACGCTTAATGGTCGTGGTCATGTGATTAAAGGGCTGTATATCAACCGTCCCGACCAAACAAATATAGGGCTTTTTCGATCTTTAGTATCTTCTGCATCCATAAAGAATCTTGGCTTGGAAAATTGCACGATCATAGGCGGCTCTTATGTCGGTGGTCTGGCAGGTTACAGTAGCGGTTCTATTAGTGGTTGCTATGTTTCCGGTAAGATCCGTGGAAGCAACAATTCCTTTCATATTGGCGGACTCATAGGATATATTCGTTATGGAACTGTTAAAGATAGCTTTTCTGTCTGTGACGTGTCCGGCGGAAATTTTTCCTACGATATTGGCGGTCTTATTGGTAAGAGCAGCGGTACGGTCAAAAATTGCTATGCCGCCGGATCCGTCAAGGGGGGCTCATGGGTTGGCGGTCTTGATGGAAACAATTTTAAAGCTTTGCTGAAGCAGTCCTATGCCACGGGATCCGTAACCGGCAAAAAAAATGTGGGCGGTCTTGCAGGTTATAGCCACGGTATAATACGCGAATGTTACGCGACCGGAACTGTCTTTGGCGAGGATGGCGGTCGTGGTCTCGTCGGTCTCAATGAAGATGGCCGTATTCGAAATTGCTATTGGGACACGGAGCAGTCGGGACAATTATTGAGTTTCGGAGGAAAAGGCTTCAATACGGTACAGATGACTTACCCTTATGAGGAAAATATCTACAAGGATTGGGATTTTATCCATACCTGGCAACATGATATAAACGGTGTGAAAAATGGCGGTTATCCTTATCTAAAATTCCTACCGGAATTTCAATTAAAAAGCAGTGCAGGGCATAGGACGGATACGGGAAAGAAATTTTATTCTCTACATGGACCGTTAAAGGCAAAAGTGCCGTGCATCAAAATAGTTAAGCGGCCGGATACGGATCACGAACAAGACCACTAGGAAATGAATGGTTCAAAAAAGCTTCGTTAAATCCTTTTATCTTGAGTTTTAGCTTTACACTTGACTAGCCGGCCTGTCCACTATGAGCGAAGGTCTTTGACTTCGCGGGCACTTTACTTATCTCATGCTAACCCAACAACTGTAGGGCGAGATTTATCGCACCCTAGGAATTACCCTATGGACCGCATGGACAACGGCAATACATAGGAAACGAGTGCATGCGGATCGTGCGCGCCCTCTCTGACAACAACCTTGATACAGTCACCTTCTTTAAATTAGTGTAGAGGGCAAGGAGAACTGAATTATGAGAGATGTTGATGATGAAGGGTTGTTAGTTTCAAAGAATTCGTCTTTTATTTGT
>JAAYJI010000021.1 GCA_012523015.1 Candidatus Hydrogenedentota bacterium | reverse complement strand
GGCGCGATTCATCGCGCCCAAGAGTTTTCGCTATGGACCAAATGGACCGGATGGACGGTAGCGCGATAAAGCTCGCGCACTACAAAAGATGCGGGATGCGGGTACCCGAGCCAACGTGCATAACGCACCGCGTCAATGACAAAAACGCCTCGGGCGCGATAAATCTCGCCCAGGATTTTCGTCAACGCCGCACGCCAACACCCACGGCCCTAACGCCTTCTCATTAGGGATAACCAATACATAAACGCGAGAACCGTGCTGCGCAGCGTATAAGGGTTTTTCAAACGCCACAGCGTTCTCAAAACATAACGGGGGCGCAAATAATAACGGCGATTTGCTTTTTTAATAAGACGTGAAATTTCTTCTGTACTGCCATAGGCATTAGGAAGATAAGACGGAACAAACATGTCCGCTTCTTCATCAAGGATACGACCATGCTGCGAAGCGATATCCCCTAAATACGTACCCGGTTGAACATGGTAGGGATAAAAAATCATCCAGTCCACATTCAGCTCACAGGCAAAAGCAATGGTTTTTTCGGCTATGTCCGGCGTATCGGTGGGCATAGCTAGGATAACAGACCCCCGTATTTCCATACCCGCTTTTCGTGCCCATTTTACGGCATTGCGCGATTGATCAAGGGTGATCCCTTTCTTTATAAAATCAAGCATTTCTTGGGAACCGGATTCTAGACCATAATAAATATTGTAGCATCCTGATGACGCCATACGTTTCAGCATCTTTTCTGAAACCGTATTGACACGACCTTGCACCGTCCAAGCAATCTTGATCTTTTTTTCATCCAACAAATCACAAAAGCGCTCAACCCAACTATACTGTACACAAAAGTTATCATCCCAAAAAATGATCTCTTTGATCTTCAAATCATTTACTAAGGCTTCTATTTCTGCAACTACATTTTCCGGGGAACGCCGCCGATAAGAAGAGGAATAACAACCGCCTTGATAACAAAAACGACATTTGCCATAAGGACAGCCTCGCGAAGTGATGACCGTGGTCGCCGGCAGCCGCCTGTTTTGGTTAGGCAACGGAATATAACGGTCATTATCGTATATCGATCTGTCGGGAGGCGGAAGACAATCCAAGTCTTTTACGTAGGAACGGGGCGGTGTAATGATATGCTTGCCGTCAGCAGTGCGCATATGTACGCCTGTTATACCATCAAGAGACCCGTTGCTTTCCAAACGATTTAATAAATCCCCCAAAGTTTCTTCCCCCTCACCGGGGATTAAATAATCCACATGGGGGCACGCCTCAAAAATACGGTCAAAAAAAGAAGTGACATGGGCGCCGCCCATAACAATAGGCAGGGCAGGCTGCTTTTCTTTTAACTTCGCAGCCAGTTGATAAGCAGCGTCGGTGTTTTTCGTGAGAACCGATAAACCCACCATATGGGGTTTTGTTTGGAGAATAGCTTCCACCGTATCTTCCAGTCCATAGCCGTATATAGGGGCGTCAATAAAGTGGACTGTGTGTCCTTCTTGACGAAGGTAGGAAGCCAGGTATCCAACCCCCAAGGCGGGCAGCATACCGCGATTAAAGACGCCTCCGCCAAAGGTGGTTTTTTGATCAAAAGGGGGTATAACGAGGGTTATCTGCATTGTATTGTTCCTGCTCGGTGGGGTTATGATCTTTGTCTATAGAACACCTTAGCTATCCGGATTAATTTCTCTATTGAATTCATGCACTATGGATTCTTTATTTTGTTCTGAGACAAGGCCATTCTTTGCCTCAAAGTGTATAAGAGTAACTGCAAAAAAGGAGTAGCGTTCTGTTTCTTGAAAGTTTGATTGAAACCAACGCTCCAAATCAAGAACTTCTTGGGGCATTTCAAAAGGTTCCCACCACGAGACCACCAACCAAAACGCAGGAAGATGAAGATCGAATTGTTCCACAGGAACAGGAATCATATCCAATCGTTTCCATATAGCGGGATTGGGGTAGGCATCTACGAAGCCCTCTACCTGATCCGGACGCAGACAAATATAGTGCTGCTCCCGTTCAGGCAGATAGACCCGGAAGGGAGGCAGGGTGAAATGGCTGCTATGGAATACAGGCTCGTTGGGAGTGCCCTGCGCTTCAAGGGTCATAGCTGCATGACGATTTTCGCCTTTGTACCGAACGCCAAGACGGTGCTGAGAAATAGGGTGGATTTTTGGAAAATAGCTGTCTATAAGCGGGGGTGTGGTCAGAATGATTACCAGAAGGGCACTTACCCATGCGACACTGCGGGGAAGGGCGCTCCATCCAAAAGCAACCAACAAAGCGGCAGAGATGGCAGATGCCATAAAGAGGCGTATTTCATAAAAGGAAAAAGAGCGGATACGCCACAGAAGGGCACAGCAAAGAATCGCCAGTGTGGTCCAAAGGAGAAGCAACAAAAAAGCGTTTAGCGAATGCCGTAAGCGCCAAAGACCGAGAAGACATAAAAATATGCAGAGCAAAAACAGGGGCCAGTATGCCCAAGCTTGGGGACTGTATCCGGCAAAAAAGGTTTTAAAAGTGATGAATGGCGTTTTAAGATCCGGTGCCGGTGTCCACGTATACAGAATGTTGTTCACGATTTTTGTAATATGAAATGCCAAATAAACCACAGGCAGACAGAAGATTCCTGCAATGCTTTGCCAGAACATCCATTTCCCAAGATATTTTTTGCAAGAGCGCCATCGGAAGAGAAGGAAAAGATCAATACAGATAAACGACCAGAGCGCGATAAAGTGATTCCAAAAGGCGAGGGTCAGACAAAGAGCCAGAAGCATCCACGAACGATGTCTATTATCTTTCAAGGCTGCACCGAGGGCCCATAGACTGAGCGCACTCAATAGAGCAAAGAGACTGTAACAGCGCAGTTCATGGGCATAGAAAAGTTGAAAGGGCGAAATGGCTATGAGAAAGGCGGCAAAGAGCGCTGCCTTATCCCCTCTAGCAATTCCGGAAGAGGAGACGGCATTTCGCCCGGAGGACACACCCACCTTTTGGAAAAGAGCACGGCCCGCCATAAAGGTAGCCGGGATGGTCAGAATACTCAAAAGAATGGGTAGGAGCCGCAAGGCATAATCATAGCCATAACTACCCGGTTTAAAGGGAAGCAGAGTAATGAGATCATGCCAGAAGCGGGTAGCAATAACAAAAAGAGGCGGATCTGTGTTGTAATCGGTATTAAAGAGTTTGACAAGATCATAGCCATAATTGCTTAACCAAAGCGTATTCGCTTCGTCATACCATAAGCTAATCTTGGGAGAAATAATGAGACGTAAGACTGTTCCAATTAAGACAATGAATAAAAGTATCTTGAAAGCAAGTTTATTTCGTGAAGAAATCAATGTCGATGTTTGGGATGAATTCAGGTGGAATTCTTCATTTACTGAAAAGGCGGTGTTAGAAGGAGAAGTGGACGTCATAAAGCAGAAGTCTTTTCTGTATCATTGTTAATTGCATCTGATAAAAGATCGGCCATTTGGGCATGAAGCAAAGGTGTTGGATGCATGTCATAGCGAGGATGAAGAGCATGAATATCAGGAGAATAGGCTAAGGTATGAAAATCTAAAACCCTAATGTTTTGATCTTTAAAAAAATGAAATACAGGGGCAAGACTATGATTCAATTCCGGTTTAGCTGGATACACCAAGACATAAAAATCTATGGCTTCAAACTGTTTCTCAAGTTTCTTTTTAGATTCCAAGATTAATTTGGCGGTAAGTTCATAGTCTTTTTTTTGCAATGGCGGAAAGTCTATATTAAAGTATCGAATAAATCCACTTTTGTTGAGAAGAGACATCATATGATGCAGGCAGACGCGGTCGGTATCAAAATTACCCGCACGTTTCAATGCCCCATTCTCAATCTGAAAATAAGGAAAATGTCCCGCGTGCATGAGAGCGCAGTTCATACGACCTGCGGCACGGTTAACATGATCATAGAATATAGTGTATACAACGATTCCTTTTTTTTCAGGAATGGTTTCGTGAATATAGTCCGATTCGATCATAACAAACATTTGTTGTGGACCATACCCAGGTACTCCGTAATTGTATACCCGATATCCCGGCAGACGTTGGGCGACCTGATTCGGTAGTGTTTCGGTATCTCTAACTCCTTCGCCAAAGGTAAATGAACATCCAAAAAAAGCCAAAAATGTATTGCTTTCAGCGATTGGAGTGCTGTCGGGAACAATCCGTCTCCCAACCTCGTCCGTATTGTAGACTACGGAATATATTTGTGTGTTATCAGCAATTTTAGTTACTGGGATTGCGAGATTAGGCAACAAATGATATCCTAAATCATCATCCTTTATCATCCCGTCAATATAAAACCTTTTGTCAAATGTTATAATCGGCGATTTGTAGCTTTTGAGAATTCCAAGGGTTTGGTCTGCGCAGAAGAATAATAGAAGGGAAATAAAAAGACCAAAAATCAACGCTACTATATTTTTTAAGAATAATTTATTACGGTTAGGTTGGATCGAATTAGTTAATTTGTCGCTTATTGTTTCCATGGATTATTCTTTAGTTAATTTATCAAAAAGTTTTCTATTTTAAAGTATCTGGAAATGTTACGTTATAGTTTCGAAGATTTTAACATAGCTACCGTTTAGAAAACGAAGATCGCTTCTGGAACTGGCATTGCCACTTTCACACCTAATATTAATTACGAATTTCCTCGTACTTTTTTGGCGTTGAATTAGGATTCTTCCTAACCCTCTTGGTCTATCACATTTTTTAACACGTTGAATTTACTGCAAATCATTTGACACAATGTTTTTTGGGTATCATTGATGGATCAAAGAATCCTTAAACCATGGATGCAAACAACTATTAACACCATTGGTTTCATATTTACCGATTACAGCAGAATGACCATAAGGATTTTATATGCATCTTTTTGAATTTTTTTCTATGGTGCTCTGTAGCTGTTTTATATTTCTTACTGCCTGCGCTCCTCCAATACCGGAAGCAATAGTACAGTCATCCTCTGCGGATCTGTTGACAGATGCAGACCCTTTCCATGGCGGGGAAGCGGAACGTCCTGATATTATCTGGGTCTTGTTAGATGCTTGCCGCCCCGATTTTTTCTGTTATGGTAATCCACGGCCAGTATCCCCCCATATTGATGCCCTTGCCGAGGAAGGCTGTCTTTTCGAATCCCATTTCGCGCAAGGCTTGTGGACCAAAGCTTCCGTACCCAGCTACATGACGGGAAAATACTTTCCTGTTTCCTGTCTTGATTTTATGGATTACGGCAGCAATGCCAATTGTCCCCGTGCCGTTCCGGAAGATGAAATCTTGCTGCCTTTGATCTTGAGGGACAATGGTTATCATACGGTTTTGGTTTCTGCTCAGGTGTATATATCGCCCAGAAGCCGACTGTATAATGCCTTTGATGAAGCCCATGTCTTTAGCCCCACAGACGGCAGCGCCTATGTTGATGTTGAACAAATGATGGAAAGTATTAATGGCATCTTGGCGACGCCTCGGGAGCAACCTCTTTTCCTGTATATTCATATCATGGACACCCATTTTCCCCATATCTTAAAAGCGCCCTTTAATCAATGGGTTGATCCCGCCTATAAAAGTGATGCTATTGCCGAGGGACAGCCTATTCAAAAAAAAGGCAATCATTTCACCGCTGAAGACAAAGCCATGCTTCGCGCCCTTCATGACGGCTCCATTCTTGCTTCAGATGATGCTGTAGGTGACTTGATGGATACTTTGAAAAAACAAGGGCGCTATGACAAGACCCTCTTTGTTATCGGTGCCGATCATGGGGATGCTTTGGGCGAAGACGGCGAAATATGGGGACACGAAGATTCTTGTGACGAAGTGGCACAAGTCCCCTTGATTTTCAAAGGCCCCGGTATTTCTGAGGGAAGCCGCATTGACGCTTTCACTGAAAATGTGGATATTGTCCCTACCGTGATCGATCTTTTGGACTTGAAAACAAATGCCAAGCCCGATGGGAAAAGTCTCATGCCCCTCATCCGGGGACAAGAGGACTCCCTTCATGACTATGTTTTTACACGGTGGTATAGTTGCGGCTACGATAAGCCGAACGGCTTTATTATTCGCGACCAAAAATATAAATATGAATATAACCCCGTGGACAACTACGAGGCACTGTATTCTGTTCCGGATGCCTTAGCAAGTCGTGTACCATGTGCCGCCGTAGAAAAGGACACCATAGCCTTTTACCAAAACCTGCGAAAGGATATTTTTGAGCAAAAATGGAATGCCTATGATGCCCTGGAAAAACTGTACCATGATTTCCGGTTCACCCAAGACTTTTTGAACGATCAAGTTTCTACTGCTGATCTCATCGAAATAGAATCGGCAATGGAGCCTGAAACGGCTCTAGCGTGGGGAAATAAATGGAAATGGATGAATGATTTGCTCTGGGCGGCGCCGTGGATGGGCGATGCATCCCCACTGCAATTTCGATGTGAAGTTCCCCCCGGACGCTATCTTCTAACACTCTATTTGCCATCCATCACCAATATGCTGGATCATCCTGCTTCGATGCTTCGGGTTCGTTGCCAATCTGATACTCATTTGTCTGAGATAAAATATGCAATGAAATACGAGTTGGAATATTCTCTGGGGTTGGTCGAAGCGGGGGTGGTCGATGTACCGGATGGTCGTTTTGAAATGGAAGTACAGACCGGGGACACTCCCTATTGGAGCGTGATCGGCGGTTTTCGCTTGACCTTGGCAGAGACTGTTGAAGCAGCGGCAGATATGCCCGACGATGAGCAGCTGCAAGATCAATTACGTGCTTTGGGGTATTTGTGAGGATACATTCAGAGGAGGCGTATCAGAAGTATTTAGAAAAAAAATGGATGATTGGTTTAGTTTCTTCTTCTAAAATTCTTTTGAACTAATGCCAAATATTTTGTAACAATCAAATGTATTGTTTTAATAGAATTTGAATTGCATTCGATGAACTGCCGATCGTATTGGGCTCGTCTTGACTTTAATGTACCCGTGACTGTGAAGGAGATAAGTAGTCCTATGCCTTTTCGTAAAACGTTTTGTTTGATGTTCTGTATCTCATATTTCTTTTTGGCGGCGTGTTCCCCTTCCGCGCCGGAAAGAAAAAATGAATCGATCCCTCTTGATAAAACAAATATTGCGGAATCCTCTGACAGGAAGGGCACGGTTTCCCCCATAACAGTCGAATCTCAAGAACGCCCCGATATTATTTGGGTTTTACTGGATGCCTGCCGTTCTGACTTCTCTTGTTATGGAAATCCACGATCCGTGTCACCCCATATGGATATTTTAGCTGAAGAAGGGTGTCTTTTTGAATCCCATTTTTCTCAAGGCTTATGGACAAAGGCGTCAGTCCCGTGTTATATGACGGGTAAGTATTTTCCAGTTTCCTGCCTGGACTTTCTTTATTTTGGAAACAGCAACAATTGTCCCCGTGTAGTGCCGGAAGCTGAAGTTCTGTGGCCATTTATCCTAAAGGAAAATGGCTATCGTACTGTTCTTATTTCTGCACAGATATTTATTTCCCCCAGAAGCAGGCTTTATAAAGCTTTTGATGAACAATATGCCTTCACCCCGAAAGAAGGGGAGGCCTATGTCAATTTGGAGGCTATGCAGGAAACTATCAAGTCAATCCTAGAGCGGCCCCGAGAGCAACCTCTTTTCCTTTATATTCATGCCATGGACACCCATTTTCCCCACGTCTTGAAAGCACCTTATGATCAATGGATTGATAAGAGTTATACGAGTACTTCCATCCAAAACGGTAATCCAACCCAATTGAATGGTAATCACTTTAATCGTGAAGATCAATCATTGCTTCGTGCTTTGCACGATGGCTCTATTCTTGCATCAGACCATGCTGTTGGTGAAATTATAGACCTATTAAAAAAAGAAAAACGGTTCGAAGATACACTTTTTATTGTAGGTGCTGATCATGGAGAGGCATTGGGTGAAGATGGTGAAACGTGGGGGCATTTGGATTCCTGTGATGAAGTATCTCAAGTTCCGTTAATACTCAAAGGACCCGGAGTCCCAGCAGGATGCCGCATTAGTTCTTTTACTGAAAATGTTGATATTATACCGACTTTAATCGACTTGTTTCATTTCGAAACTTCGGCAAGACCGGAGGGAAAAAGTCTCATGCCGTTGATTCGCGGTGAGGTGGATTCTATACGAGACTATGTATTTACGCGGTGGCACAGCCGCTATTATGATAAG
>JAAYJI010000020.1 GCA_012523015.1 Candidatus Hydrogenedentota bacterium | reverse complement strand
GCGCAAAGGCTGACTCATCGCATCAACGCCAAATCCCGCCAGCAACGCCAAGGGCAGCAGCGCAAAATCATAAGCACGCGAATAAGCGCTCAGCGTAAAAGGCGTAACTTTTTCAAGCAGCGCGCCTATGGGAAGGGGCGGACCAAAGCAGCATTCCAACAGGATAAAATACAGCGCTGCGAAAAGAAAGACATCACGGCGGTTACGATGCGTGAAAGCGGCCGCCGCCAGCAACAAGGCGGCAACACCCGCGTTACGCAAAGTTTCCGCCTCATACTTAACCCCGCCGTAGAGCACCATTTTCTGGTAAAAATCCAAGGGCGACCATTTCCATAAATCTGAAAATTTGCCGAGGGAAGGAGCAACCGAACGAAGACTGTATCCGCCTAACTGCCACGCAGGCAGCAAGACAACCGCCGCCACGGCTACACCGAAAAAGAAGAGGATGCCCATAGCAGCGCCATTATGCAGCCACGGCCGAAAGAACCCACGAACTCCCGCGGCACGTCGATTCTTGCGAAGGGTCAGCAAAAAATAAAATAATCCGTACAAGGCTGGCACGAATCCGGCAAGGTTGGCAATTTGCAGAAAGCCTCCCGTAATGCTCATAGCAAAGGTTAATCCGCCGAGCGTGGCAAGCGCCATTTTCGTAAAGAAATCCTGACTGTCAATCATCTTCTTTATCAAAAGCAACAGCAGCGGCAGCCAAGCCATCGTCGTAATAAAGTGATATTCCCCCATACGCCGAACCATGAGCGCACTAAACATGAACGCAATGGCGGCAATCAGTGCGCCGGCAAAACTAAGCTTATGGGCGCGGGCAAGCAGATAGGTGCAAAAGCCCATAAAGATCAGATGTAGCCCCCACATGATCGCGAGGCTATAGTTCGATTGGGCAGGCGTCGCTTCGCCGCTAAGCCACGAGCGAACAAGATTGGGAATATAAAAAATAAACGATTGAGGGTTCCCCGTAATGGGCATGCCGCAATAGGTAATCGGATTCCACAACGGAAACTCGCCGGCGTGAAGGTCATAGTCAACCAAAAACGTGATGGGCCCAAAATAGCGGTATATATCATACATGCCGCCGAGCTGCGACGGATCTGTGACACGTACATATTCGAAGGTCACCAAGGTAAGCGCGACAATTATCAAAATGGCATACAGCGCTAAAGTTATACGCATAAAAAGCTGCGCTTTGCTCATGATCCTGCTCCTAATCAAAAAAATGACTACACATGTTCGTGGATACACCGGGCTGCACCCGCCTCAAGGTTTCAGATTTCCTTCAACGATAGGACAGCCGTGCCTTTGGCGTTCTAAAAATATCCCCCCTTGCCCAAGGGGCCGCACAAGAGTCTCTGTCAGGCTTATCGAAAACGTTCAATCTTCTGATATTTTCCACTCTCTAAATGGTAAATGTTATTGCCGCTGATGATGCCTTCTTCCGCATAATCTCTGCCGCCGAAGGACATAGAAAGATAAAACTTGTTGCCGTCTATACGCCAGCGGCCCTCAAGATAATCTACGCCTGCAACGGCTTTTGACAGCGGATGGGTGGCATAGAACACACCGCCGGAGGCGAGGGTAAGTTTGATTTTGTATTGAGATATTTGAACCTGCCATTCGGTACCGATCAAGTTCATTTCATTCAACAAAGGCAGTTGATTCAATTCCGGGTTGGAAGCCAAGGGATCGCTATTTGATTTTGCTGCCGCTTCCCCGCCCCCGGTAATGCCCGGATTATCGCCACCTTCTTGGGACAGCCGGTATTGTTGTACCGCAATAGGCAACACAAGAACAATGGCGAGAAAAACAAAGAATCCGATTAATATCTTGTTATCCATTCACAAAACCTTATTCTTGCAATTTCATGCCACAACGTCAATTATACGTTATAGAATAGCATATCCCATGTTGCCAGTCTACTTTATCAAATCGAAAGGCGAACAGGGCTTCAACCCTAACATGTACGCCCTTCCCGGTTAATCAATCGCCGCCAACCCCGCACACCCTCAGATACTATCAGACCGAGTGCGGAGAGAAATCACCCGTGAAACAGGCGGCGCCATACGCCCGTACACTGCGGCACGACACCGCCTTAGCGTTTCTCCGCAGCCAAACGAGTCGCTTCTTCCAAAGAAGGAATGAGGGGTATGACACAGCGAAATCCAAGATCGGACGACCTGCCTTCAAAGTCGTAGTAATCGGCCTGATTCAAAAAGCGGCTCTTCAAAAAACTGCCGCCGCAGATGTACATCTTATCCCCGAAATCAGGTCTTTCCCCGGCGCCCAAAGGGTTCACCGCGCTGCCCGTCCATTCTGCCACATTACCCGCCATATCATAACAGCCCGCCCAAGAAAGGTCCTCAGAAAACGAGGCGCTTGGGCGGCTTGAGTCTGTGTGCACATTTGCCGCGCCCTCTTTCCATTCATCGCCCCAAGGGTATAAGGAAGACGCATGCGCATCTCCGTGTGCGGCACGTTCCCACTGTCTGCGCGAAGGCAGCTGTTTCCCTGCAAAGGCGGCATAGCCTTGGGCATCAAACCAAGACACATAGGACACAGGCAGTTCTATGGACGTGCTCATCAGCATCTTCAGTTCTGCGCTTGCGCTCCATTTCGCCCCCATATTATCGAGAAAAAGGGCAAAGTCTTTGGTAGACACCTCGTGAATGTCTATTAAGAAACCGGGGACATAAACGGGCGCGCCGTCTAAGTTCACGTAGCCCGCCGGCACAAAGCACATGTCTTGGGGGCACATGAGCGCAGCCATCATATGCTGAACGGCATCGCTGGCTTGGAGAAGCGCATCTTCATTGCCCTGCCGTGCGGGAGCCTGTGCTTCCTCCCACAGCTTGCGCCCTTTGATCGCCCAGAGAGAAGCGTCGTTACCCGATTTCGCAACCTTATCCACAACCGATGACAAAATTTGCACCTGTTGTTCTAGAGCAGCGAAAGGATCGTTCTCCTTTCCGACGGAGACAGCTGAATAAGCGCCGCCGTCGGGAGCGGCAGCATTACTCTTTTCCAAAACGAAAAGCATCATCAAACCGATGCCCACGATGACCGCCGCCGCAATTCCAAAAACAAGGATCCGAAAAATAGAGCTGGAACTTTTAGAATGTCCGTAGCGTCGACGGGAAAGGGTCTTTTGCGGATCTTTGCCCTCATTAAGCATCTCAAGGATCGGCTCAATGGATTCGCGCAGCGAGCCAGCACTTTCATAGCGCTTGTTTCGGTCCGGGTCAATGCATTTCTCTACAATACCCCTCAACGCAGGCGGCAGTGAAACAGCCAGCGACGCCGGCGTACCAACAGAACCAACGGGAAGATGGCCTGTCAACATTTCATAGAGTACGATCCCAACACTGTAAATATCGGCACGGGCATCCACATCTCGCGAGTTGCGGTATTGCTCCGGCGACATATAATAAGGCGTTCCCATGACCATGGACACGGAGGTCGCAAAACGGTTATCCATGAGTTTGGATATACCAAAATCCATCAATTTGATTTGGTTATCCTTCGTAATCATGACGTTTTCAGGCTTGATATCCCGGTGTATCGTATACGCGTGGGCGTAATCCAAGGCGAGGCACAGCTGGTCGATAATATGCAGCACCTGCCGTGCCGGCATACGTTCACCCGGCGCAAGGCGATCCAGCAGCGCGCGCAGGGACTGCCCCTCCACATACTCCATAGAAATAAAGATGCCTTGCCCTGTCGTGCTGATATCATGGACACGCACCACATTCGGGTGGGTTAATTTCCGTGTAATGCGCGCCTCGTTGAGAAAGCGGTCAATCACCATCTTCTCCGTCGTAAATTGAGGCAGCAGCGTCTTCAGTGCCAAATCTTCACCCAACACATTATCATGGACTTTATAGATGCAGCCCATACCGCCGCGGCCGATAACGCCCAAGATGGTGTAGCGGTTGTTAATGACTTGACCCCGTTGGAATTGGGAAACCCGCTGTCCGCCGTCCTGTTGAGGCGCTGCCTTTTGCGGCGTTTCATCCGCCTCGAAAGACACAGACGACAACGGCGCGCCGCACTTTTGACATTGGCTGTGGCCGCCTTCATTCAAAAACGAACACCGCAAACATTTTTGCCTGACCATAACGTACCTTTACGTTTATCTATAGGGCACGGCAATCTGCCGCGCCAACCGCCGTTTCCAACATGACCTAGCACAACATCACACCCCCATTGTCCTTAAGATTCTTCTCGCTGTTCCTCCTAAAGAAACCTGATCGATACAGACAAAAGCCACGCTGATCTTGCTTATATAGTATAACACGGCTTTTCTACTTGTTTATCGCTTCGGAAGACAATAATTTCCACGCCTTTGCAAAAGCACGAAAGGAGCGGTCATAGCTTTTTTCTGCTTCCGCCGGAAAACAACAGCCCGGCAATTCCTTGTTCGCAAGGTGCATATGCAAACAGTCGCAGCAGACCGCGTGATTCGTACAGCCCGGGTAAGTGCAGGTACAGCGGGACGTATTAATTTTTTTATTGGGACAACGATCTTTCATCTTCTATTTCTCCGGGTTAAAGCTTTGGATAGATCCACCGCTAGCCTTCCGGCACAATATCCGCGTAAGGCTCCGGAAAGTCTACACGGTAAATATCGATACCGCAAGCGGCAAACAAGACGCCGTCCTGACCGGCGGCCACGGCTCCCACGTCCTCAGGTAAGGCAAGCACTTCCTCCCATTGCCCCGTGACAAGCTGAAGACGGATTATTTTCTTGCCCGATCCGTAATAGCAATAGCCGTCATTTCGGCTGACCTGCTGCAAACTGCTAATGGGGGGTGCTTCCGTAGTGAAAGGCTCCAAAAGCTGCATACGCTCCACATCGAAAACTCGGGGAAGATCGTCCACTGCCAAGACAACGCGCTTTGTTGCCCCGTCAAAACACAAGCGATTTGCCGTTCGGCTTCTCTCAATTCTACCGTTCCAACAAGGCTGTACCGTGCCGCGCACAAATACGGCAAACAAAGGCGGCTCTACTTCTTCCGCTTCCACCACAGCCTCTTTATCCGACAACACCGCGCCCACGGCAAAAAGGAAATCATCATTCAAGGCAAGTCCTGTAACGGCCCGTTTCCCCAGCGGATTTTCCACCAGTTTCGTCGATTGGGTCGTCGGATCGGTGACAGCAATAGCGCCGCCTCCCGATTCGAAAGACCAGCCGCTGTAGAGCAGCTCTTCTCCGTAGGCAACAATGCCGCCTGTCGCATCATGATAGCCCCCCTTGCCGAGGCGCGTAATCGTCATGGGATTTTTACCGTCCCACTCTTGCCACGCCTGCTCAATGTCAAGGCGGAAAATTTCTCCGTCAGGATAGGAAACACCCCAGCTTGCCCCTTCCGTAAATGCCATATCCCGCACGCCGCCCAGCCGCGGCGAAACAGAAGTCAATTGGGTAGCAACGCCCGTCGTCCCATCCATAAAAAACAAGGTCTGACCCCACGCGGGACCGCCCCACAGCTGACCGCTGCCGTCCATACGCAAGAAAGCGGCCGTCCGCAGCGGCGGCATCACAGGAAGCTCATGACGTTTCCACGTCGTACTTCCCGAGCTTATTTGAAAATATTGCTGCCCCCGCACGCCTGCCACACCGCCCCTCACGGTGGAAGCCAACATGCGCCCGCCCCGCAAATCAAATGAATGCACCAAGGTCAATTTCGAATCACCTTGTCGAAAGCGATACAGGCTCTTGCCCTGCTGCACAAATAACATGGTCGCCGTCGTCAAGTGCGGTACCGGTGCCCAAGCCGTTTCATCGCCCTCAGGCAGCGGGAAAGGCGGCGTTATCACCGGCTCCAAATCGGCATCGAAAAGCCCTTTTTCCGTCACAAAATAATCCTGCCAGCAGCGCCCCCCTTCTACACCGACAAGCGTGTCCGGCGCGGCACGATAGCTTTTTTCAACGGGATCATAGATATACAAGCCCGGCGCTTCCGTACCTACACGGCACAGAATCCGACCGTCAGGCAACGCGCTCACCTCGTGGAGGAAGTGGTTCGGCGCTTTCACTTGACCGCAGTCCTCAAGGAGCAGACTGTTCTGATCCAAGGCAAATAATTTGCCGCCGGGAAAGCTCCCCCCGTATAAGCGCCCGTCCTTCCCCGTCACCAGATTCCACACATAGGCTTCGCCGGGAAGATCTACCGTGTCCACGATTTTGTCCTCTTCCAAGCTATAGATATGAATAGCGCCGTCATAATAGGTGCCAATCGCCACACGGTCGCCTGTCATGGGAGACAAGGCCCAAGCCCCCGCTGTTCCCGGAATTTCCATAGACACGGAAGCGCCGCTATCCAAAGCAACAAGGGCAAGGACAGCGCCCACCGATTCCGTGGCGGAGGTGAGCAATAACAGTTCCCGGTCAGAATCGGCATTGTACAGCGTAATACCCTGTTGAAAATACCAGCCTGTACAAGGCTGTGCCATCAGCGTATAGGCAGGCGCACGAAGAGGCTCCTTCTTTTCCTCCTCTTTCCGTTGATGAAATTGAATGTGCATATCAGAGTCGTTCAAGCCTGTGTCATCGGCAGAGTCGTAGATGATGATACGGTCTTCTTCCGCGCTGCAGGGCAACAACACCACCACACAAAAAAGTAAAACGACACGTAATAGGATCATGAAAACTCCTTGCCTAAGAGAGGCTTTGAATCCGTGCGCCGCTAAAGCGCATGTCCAACACTAGAGTATAAAAGGATAGGGAACATCTTTTCCAACCCACACTATACCCGCTGCAGCGCTCGTTAACATTGATTGTCCCCCTACTAATCCCTGTATACTGCCTTGGGTCTGTTCCATCCATCAGGCAAAACATAAACAAGAGCGTTGATTCTCGTTCTTCTATTTTTACGGCAAAGGATACTCCATGACCGCAACATTCACGAACGAACACCGCATGTGGCGCAATCGTATTCTGATTTCCACCTACCTGGGTTACGTAGGTTTTTATCTCACGCGCAAGGTCTTCACCTTATGTAAGACCTCCATTGTCGATGAGCTAGGATGGGAACTTTCCGATACTGCTCACATCTGGACCGCCTTCTTGGTTGCCTATATGATAGGTCAGTTCATCAGCAGTTTTGTAGGACGACGCTGGGGCGCCCGCGTACTGCTGCTCGGCGGACTGGGCTTTTCCATGGTCTGCAATGTTATTTTTGGCTTCGCCAATTCCTACAGCACCTTCCTCGTCTTTATGATTTTCAATGGCTTGCTCCAAGCCGCGGGTTGGCCTGCCTGCGTTGGCGCCGTTTCCGAATGGATACGCGTCCATGAGCGCGGCCGTATCATTGGCATTTGGACCACCCATTATATGTTCGGCAATATCTTAGTCAAGGGATTGACCGCGCTGTTTTTGGGAATAAGCGGGCTATACTTAGGAATGGCAGGCTGGCGTTGGGCCTTCTTTGGCTGCACCGCGGCGACCTCGCTTACGTGGTGGCTCCTCTATTTTTGGCAGCGTAACAAACCTGAAGATCTCGGCCTGGAAGCCTTGGTCACCTCCGACGAAAAAGAACAGCAGTCCATCGACGCATCCAAGGAAGAGAAAGTTTCTTTTGCAGATTATTTAAAACTAGCTTTCCATCCCATGGTACTCATCATGGGCGCAGGTTATTTCTGCGTCAAATTTATGCGCTATGCCCTCGATTCTTGGCTGCCCGCATTCCTGAATACCCAAGGATTGTGTGTGAGCGCAGCAAGTGTATACTCCCTCGGATTTGATCTCGCCGGAATGGGCGGCTGCATTGCTTCCGGATACTTGTTGGATCGGTGGTTCCGCGGCAACTGGGCAGCCCTTTGTCTCGTTTTGGGTATGGGGACTATCCTCGGATATCTCTCCGTCATCTACTTGGGCACCTCACCCTTGCGCATCGCATTGAGCTATTGTATTGTAGGCTTTATGCTCTATGGACCGGACATGCTCTTGAGCAGCGCCGGAGCCGTCGAGATTGCAGGAGCTAAAAATAGTGTCGCTGTAGCAGGCATTGTCAATGGACTCGGAAGCATCGGACCCATCGTACAAGAAGAGGTCATCGGCTTCTTTGTGCGCGGCGACACCGCCCAAGGCATCGGAAAAACAAACTCCCTCACCCTTGGCATCAGCGTACTCATGACCTTCTTCATGGTACCCTTATATTTCAGACTGCGGCGATTGCGGCGCAACATTAAACAAAACCAAATAGCACAAGGCTAAGAACCTTCAACCGAAGGACAAAGGCCCCGTGCCCAAGCAGTAATCAGTTCCGCACAGCGAAGGGGCTGTTCTTGCGGAATGAAATGCCCTGTATTCGGCAATACCAGCAATTCACTATGGGCAAGCCGACGATGCTGTTCCTCTGCAAAGGCGGTCATGTAACTCTCTGAGCCCGTAACCAGAAGCACAGGCGTTCTAATCTCGCCTAGGCGCTCCAAAAGAGGCGTGTAACCGCCGCTCCCATAGACTTGCGCCTCAATAGAAGGACGACACTTCAAATGAATTGCGCCCCCGTCATCCACCGTGAAGCCATACTGTAAATAGGCGTCTAAGGCAGCCGCCGTCCAACGGTTCATGGGCGCTTTCCCGCCAAAGTGAGATCGGGCATATGCTAACGACGGCAGACTTTCACGACGACGCAGCGTCCGCTGCGCCAGTTCTTGGGCTGACGCAAAAAAGGCGGCGTCTGCGATGATAGCGTCGAACCATAGCATGCCCGCAAATCGATGGGGATCAAGCAGCGCCGCATGGGCAAGGGTCGACGCACCGCCGCTATGACCCACCGCCAGGACATCTTTCTTAAGGCCGAGTTGATCCAGCATGGCTAACAAATCTTTCGAGAAGCCCTGCCATCCATAGGCATTCGGATATTCAGGCGTACTCGAATCGCCGTGCCCCCGAGCGTCCCACGCCAACACGGGATAGCCGCCATCCAGATGCGTTATGACAGGATCCCATGTGCGGCCGCACAGCCCCGCGCCATGGCAAAAAATCAACGGCTGACCGCTCCCCTCATATTCCCAGTAAGAAAGGCGGGTTTCAGGCGTTTGTATCCATTGTTGCGACACGTTGCACCTATCACCCAACAAGCCCTTCACAGGTAAATCTCCCGACATAGGCGTTGCGTCTTTATGAGGCATGGGGGCTCCAATCATCTTCCATCGCTTCCAATAGCGTATCCGATCCGCCCTGCTCATGACTCGCTACTGCGGCATCCTCACCGAGGGGATGACTTTCCAAAGACTGGAGTTCTGATTCACCACCGGGCGCAGACAAAGGAACTGCAGCCCTATGCTCTTCCAAAAACTGTTTGCCCAAAACAGAAGCCTCAAACTCCGGGAATCGCGTCATAAAAAGATGGAGAAGATCACGAGCCTCCTCAAGTTTTTGTTGGCGCTGACACAAATCTAAGATGCGGCGAAGCAACACCAACACTTCCTCCGGGCTTTGCATACCCGCCAGTCCGTCGCTAAACCACGCAATGGCGTCATCGGCCCGTTCCAAGCGAACGAGCACCCGCGCAACGCGTGCTTGAATCAAGGTATTCCCCGGATAAATCTGGGCGGCAACATAATATTCATTGAGCGCCCCCTCCCAATCTTCCGCCTTTTCACGTGCCTCTGCAGCCCCTAAACGCGGAATATGCTTGCCCACCGGATCTTCCGGAACGACCGTCTCCACCAGCAAACGGGACAGAAAAGAAACCAACATGGTGCCATACAAGGCGAAGCCGGCAATCACCAGGCCGAGAAAAGAAAAGATGAAGTAAACGGGATCATGGGGAAGCAGAATGCGAAGCGCCTTCATTTCAAAGACGTAAAACACGACAACCGCGAATAAGACCGCCCCTTGCGTACGCAAGCCAAACTCTTTATGTTTTACAAAACGCTCCCGTAAAGACCAGAAGCCAAAAAGAACAAAGACAACCATGGCAACGGTCACAATTAAATAGAGAATAGAATAGGTTAAATTAAAGATGATGCTCATGAAAACGATTCGGGATCATAGTTCTACAGTAAGGAATGCGCGTCATGCCGCGCACAACGCGTATCATCTCACAAAAGGATTTAGCGACACCACTTCTTCCTTGCCACCAACAAACAAAACCGCGCCAAAATCCATCCCCCAAAACTAAATCTTGCGGTCTTCCAAACAACGAAAACCCTAACTAGAAATCCTATCAGGATAAACGCTCAACTTGGACTCTTGAGTGCTATAGCACTCAGGGCGCGCCACGGGTGAAGAAAGCCACTAAGGCGACGACCATGCCCATGAGCGCGACAGACCAGCACCATTTCTTTCCCTTTCTGCTCGTTTCGACCTGCAGCCCTAAAAGAGACCACGCCATACCGCCAAGAGCAAGAAGCATGATCATGTACGAAATCCAAGGCTGGTAGGATCGCAGCCCAGAGCGCATCAAGATCGGGATGAGAAAAAACAAACCCAATGCACTGCTGCCCAGCCCATCCAACCACATGGGCCGCGGCTGCGGCGAACATCCGGTCAAAATGCGTGTGCTGATGGTTTCTTCAGGATTAGCCCAAGAAGGGTTCTCATCCACAACAACGGTGCCGCCCGTTAAGTCTCGTCCGGGCTCGGGTAAGGGCGCAAGCGCGATTTCTTCGGCATCAACATTGAAAGGGATATCACCCATTTCCTCAATCATGTCTTGAAAGCTGAGCCCCTCTTGTTGTTCTTTTGGGATGTCGTTGTCGTGGTTCATGGATGTCACTCTTCTTTGGTGTTATCGCTTTCCAACGCCCTCCGGCCTGTATAAAAACGGAAGTCTTTCCAAAAGGCGCGGATATTGCGCAGCGCGGAAGGCGGATGCAATCGCAGACTCAATTCCGTGTTGGTCGTGTCCCAACAAGGAACGCTGCACTGATGTACCTGCAATCTCAGTTTATGAAAGTTTGAATCGCGCCAAATCTCGTGAAGCGGGCGGTCCTTCACCGAAAAACGGCTGTCCATATCGCAACAAGGCGCCACTTGCCCCTGTGGACCGATGGCGCATACGGCATAACCTGCATAACATCGAAAATGTTCCCGATTGCGGAAGAAGGGAACAATACCGTCGTGGAAGGCGGCGGATGTGGTGATGAGCCTTGTGCTTTTACACCGCACTTTAAGTCGGTTCAAAGCTTCTTCCAACTCAGGCAGATCCTCTTCCCTAAAGAGCAGTTCTTGAAAGGATTCCTGCGGCTTTTCTCGATGGAGCAAGTTCGTATGTATCGGCGAGAATTTAAGCTGATGTACACCGAGCCCTTCGGCATAGTCAACCATCTGATCAAGGTGTCGAAAATTTTGACGGGTAATCAGATAGTTGATGCCCACTTGGATGTGGGGCGCCGTGCGGCGTAGCAAGCGCAGCGCTTCTTCGGTTTTACGAAAATTATTTTCACCGCGCAACAAATCATGAAGGGCCGCTTCATTGCTATCCATAGAAATTGAAATTGCGGCAACCCCCGCGTCGCGCAGTGTGATGATCCGTTCTTCCGTAAGGAGCAGCCCGTTGGTGCATAGGTGAGGTGCCATACCCATTTCATCGGCATAGCGGATAATATCGGCGATGTCATTGCGCAACAAGGCCTCTCCACCGCTGATAGAGACGAAGGAGGTTCCGAGCCGGGCCGCTGACACCAAGAGCTCCTTATACTCTTGGGTGGTAAGTTCGCCCGCTGTGGTGTTGAGCCGGCGCCGCTCCTCTAAGCCGCACATGCGACAGCGCAAATTACACCGTTCCGTGACAAAGAGCAAAAGCACGGGCAGATATTTGGGCGGCCTTTGTAAGCTGCGGCTTATCACAATGGATGCGGCACGACGCGCCTGTGTTGCCAAACGCAAGATACCGAAACCGCGGTGTCTATGTTCTTGCTTTCGCGTCACCATCGGGCTTCTCCTGCCGCGCAGGTGGCGGCAGTATAGGGGAGCGGGTCTTTGGTCTATGCTTCACGCGAAACTTATTGCATTTCAGGCAGCTCGGTCTCAACGCTCAGCACGGCCGTTTGCGGACTGTCTGATACGAGGCTCACCTCGCCGGCGTCGGCGGTGTCTGGGATCTCTTCATCAGCGAAGAAATCGGGATGACTGGTTCTGAGCCGTTCCAAAGCCGCCTCCGATTTTTGGGCGACGCTTGACTCGGGGAAAACAGCCGTTTGTTTACGGTACATCGTCACGGCTTCTTCTGTTCTGTCCATCTTCTCGAGGAGCTCGCCCATCTTGAAATAAGCGCGGCGTGCTGTGAAATCATCCGGCCATTGGCTGACCATGTCTTGATAATAGGTGAGGGCATCGTCCAAACGATTTTGTTCGAGCGCAAGGAAAGCAAGTCCGTCGGCGGCTTGGGCTGCAAACTCATTCCCCTTGTATTCCGTGTACACCTCTTCGAGTGCCGTACCGGCAAGATCCCAATTATTTGTTTCCAAGGCGGTCTCGCCTTTCATATAAAGGATCTCAGCTGCCCAACGACCTGCATGATTAAGATCAATATCATCAAGCTTTTCAAGGCGTAGGGGCAATTCTTCCTCTTGCATCGCAGCGGCGTAAGCAGTCATAACGTGTTGATCCTTCACGACACTATTGATCTGGATCAAGGCTGCCACTGCGGCACAAATTAAAATAAATACAAGTGCCGCACCATAATATTTAATGTTTGCGCGCAGATGTACTAATAACTTTTGCCATTCAGTTTTTGGTTCTTCAGGAATCAGCAAACTGCTTTGGGAAACGCCTTTTTTTCTGGGTCTTGCCATGGGTAAATGTATACTCCGAATAAATAAAAGTTGTTGTCAACAGGATTGGTAAATTTATTTTGCCGTTGTCGGATTCGTCTTTACAGTATTGCGCGGGCTCTCCAATCAGCTGATAGGGCCCCACTCCAAAATTTGCCACGTGTCTTTATAACGCTCCATGAGAATGACTACCTGCCCCTGTAGGCTTACGGGGGGATTGGTGTGCGCGTCTACGGCATCCGCATTGGTACCGAAGGTATCAATAACAGTTGCGCGATTGCCCTGCACTTGAATTCTTGGTGTGGCGCGGGTAACACGTATGTTGCGATAGTTGCGCATTAAAAAATTTAAATCTTTACTCAGTTCATTATAGTCGCGGTTGCTGCGGTCACGATAGGCTCTCGACACATGGGCAAGAACCTGATAGACCCGTCGATTTTCCATGCCGCGCTGCACATCTTCAAGAACCTGCGTGATCTTCTCTTCATCACTGAGGGTCAACCCCGTCATTTGCCCTATATTGGAAGCAAATCGGGTTTGACAAGCGCTGAACATACACAGTATAAACAGCGCCATACTCGTTGTGCGTAAAAGCCCCATGGATTCACATTTCCTAGTCCATATCCGGAACAAGATGGATGATGAGACGCTGTCCACGCAGCGCGCCCAGAGGCTGAACCATAATGTCCAGCTTCTTGCCGGGCTTGCGGTAGAGGATGCGCGTGCCGCCTTCTGATTGGTTCAGGTCGACGCGCTCCCAGCCGGCAGCGCCCATGTTATCAATATAGAACTGGGCAATCTCATTGACAGAAGCACGGACGGTATAGACCATGCGCCCCAGCTGCATCGTGTTCGACTCATAAACATAAGTACGGTCAGGATCTTCTTTGGCTTTGAGCGGCAGCGGAATATCCTTGATGCGCTGCCCGGTCGCCATTTGTAAACTGTCCGGACGGGCAGAGGCAGACTGCATAGCCGTTGAGCCCGTGGCGGCTTTCGTTTCATCCAGCAATTCCACAGGCGGCATGGTGTCTTTTTTCCAAGGCGATGATTGACAGCCTACCGAGGAAAACAACAGTAAACCGAGAATGAAAATAGACAGTACTCTTTCCATGATTTTCTCCCACAAATAATAGTCATGCGGCAGCGGTGTTCCAACAAAATCCATGAACCCCATATTATGCAACGCAACATGGATGTTTCTGATCAAGATACAACCCTATCGCTTGCGTATAGCATAGTGAAATTGAAGACCGTCATTCAAATTGCTGCAAGATATTTCACAAAGGCGCCGGCAGCTCGGTGTAGAAACTTCTTTGACGCCGACCCAAAATAGGGGATCTTACGAAATTGAGCAGGTTGAAAAACCGTGTACCTCGAAGGAAGGCTCATTATTTTTTTATTGGCCGCCTCTTTGCATGAAGAAACCACTCCTTTTTCTGCATGAACGCTGTTTCGGTATGATACAATACGATTCTGGAAAAGATAGGGTGTTTCAATGAGAGACAAAAATACTGCCGTAGAAATCGAAAAAATACTCATTGCCTGTGCGGACATCGAATTCGGAAAGGTTTTAGAACGGTTTGTGGCGCGGCCCGGACTCAGTATTGAGCGCTGTCATGATGCGGCGGGCTTGTTGCGCGCCGTCACGCGCCACGATCGCAGCGTTATTGTTTTGGACTGGTCTCTCAGCCATGACACGGATATAAACCTCGTTTCTTTCGTATTGCAGCGCCACCCGGGAACCCGTTTGATTTTACTTTTTGATATGGAAGCCATGGAACAGGCGCTCGATGGTATTCGCCAAGGCGCTTTTTTCTACTTACCCCGAAGCAGTACCCCCTCTGATGTGGCGCTTGCCATCGAAAAGGCCTTGGATAATCGCGCGGCAACCTTACATTTAGATCACTACGAACAATCGGTTTTTGAAGAGTTGGTGGGGCGCACGGAAGCAATGCACCGTGTGGTAGAGCTAATCCGTAAAGTGTCGCCTACGGACAGTACGGTTTTATTATTGGGCGAAAGCGGCACGGGCAAAGAGGTGGTCGCTCAGGCGATCCATCGACTCAGTGCGCGCAAAGACCATCCTTTTGTGGCGATCAACTGCGCCGCCTTGACCGAGAGTCTCCTTGAAAGCGAATTGTTT
>JAAYJI010000019.1 GCA_012523015.1 Candidatus Hydrogenedentota bacterium | reverse complement strand
TCGGCGACTCCGGTATCTACCGCGTAGTCATCACAAACGACTTGGCGCCCTATGGCGAATATAGCGTCACGACGGCTCTGGCGAACGTTAACGTCAGCTCCGGTCAAGTCTTCTATGTGGATCCGACGGGCGAAAATACAACCGGCGAAAGCTGGGAAAACGCCTTCTGGACGCTGCAAGATGGTATCAATGCTGCCGGAGCGCACGGCGGTGAAGTGTGGGTAGCCGGTGGTCCCATCACAGCGCCGATCGTCTACGACGAAGAGCGTACAGAACAATGGGGCGGCACCGTGGGTGAGCCCGGTCGTGTTGCCGGCTCCCTCGTGATCCCCTCCAACGTATCCGTCTATGGCGGCTTCGAAGGCTATCGTGACGGCGAAGGCGCGAAGGAAACACGGCTCAATCAGCGCAACCGCGCGCAGAACATCGCCATTATTGACGGCAGTAAGAGCCGCAGTGGTCAATCTGCTTTCCACACAGTCGTCTTTGGTGCACGCCTGTCCGCGACCTCAAATACCATCCTCGATGGCTTCCATATAACCGGCGGCAGAGCAAACGGTATCGCCAATGATTACCACACCTGGCGTGGCGGCGGCGTCTATGTCTATGGTTCCTCGCCGACCATCAGCAACTGTATGATCTACGGTAACCAAGCAGCCGTCTCCGGCGGTGCGATTGCCGCGGAATATAACACCGCCGTCAATATCGCCTCTGAGCTCAATCTGCAGAACTGCATCATCTTCGACAATACCGCCCAGCGCGGTGAAGATGCGCCCGCCGGCGCAGCCAATCCGCTGCGCGGTGGTGGAGCCATCTTCAATAACCGCTCCTCCACAACCATCAATTTCTGCACCATTATGAACAACACGTGCGGCGCCGACTATACCAATCCAGGAGGTATCGGAGAAGGCAGCGGTGGCATATTCACCTGGGCCGACGATGATACACACCCGGTCGTGACCAATAGTATTGTATGGGGTAATACGCCCGGCAGCATTGCACAAAGCGAAATCGGAAATCCCGCTGTTCAATATGTGACGGCAGCCCACAATATTATCCAAATGCCCTTGGGGGTCTACCCCGGCACGAGTAATCTCAACGACGCGCCTAAACTGGGTAATACTGCCTTCACGGCGCTCGTGGGTCAAGAGGTGGCAGACTATATACCCCTCAGCGATTCCCCGGCCATTGACGCAGCAGATGCGAATGTCGTCGGCGGCGACGACTTCTTGGGCGTATATAGAACTGTCGGTGGTCGTGCCGATATAGGCGCCTTAGAGCTCTCCGAAATCGGACCGTCCGTTGCATGCCTGGATTCCCTGCTTGAACTGGATCTTGCCGATGACCCGGATACGAGCGACTTGGATCCCTTCGACTTCTTCGACGGCGATACCAGCGTCTTCGCTGAAGCGCCTCTGTGGACCGTTGCGCTGGCGCCTAAGGCATTCGACTGCGACGATATCCCCGTGACCCAGGTGACCTTGGTCGTCGCCGATATCCTTGGACGTACCGACCAGTGCGTGGGCGATATCGCCGTGACCGAAACCGTCGATCCGAGCATCCAGGTGACACCGATCACGAGAAATCTGGATGCCAACGGTGAATATACGCTGACTGCTGCAGACCTCGCCGAAATTACCGCAGGATCTAGCGATAACTGCACAGCCTACGGTGATCTGAGCATTACGGCAGTCCCCATGGAATTCGACTGTAATGACACAAGTCTGCCCCAGAACGTGACTGTTACCATTGAAGACGCACAGGGCAATACCGACAGCGGCGTCGTGCAAGTAACGATTAAAGACACTGACCCGCCGGTAGCGCCCGATGTTACAACGGCTTATGACGTGTTCTTGCTGCCGAACGGTACCTACACGCTCACGAGCGAGGACTTGCAGACCATGGCTGCTAATGCTTCGGACAACTGCGATCTGAATCTGGGTGCTACGTCATCCGACAGAACCACGCCCTTCAACTGCGGTGATATCGGTACTCCCGTTTCAATTATGCTGACTGTCTACGACATGTCCCTTAACACACTGGATATGCCCGTCGACATTAATGTTATAGACGAAATTGCGCCCGATCTCGGCGGTATCGCGCCGAAAACGCGTCTTGCCATGGACGGTGAAATTACGGAAGGTGAACTGCTCGCCGGCGTGACAGCGGAAGACCGCTGTGATGGCGACCTGACTGCTTCGATTGCCGTTGCCGCCTTCGACGAAGACGACAATCCCGTAGCGCTGCCCATAGATCCTGATGATCGCGGTGATGGTCAGCCTTGGATTATTCTGCCTGACACGGATTATCTCTTCACGCTCGTCTACACGGTTTCCGATAATTCCGGTAACGAAGCAGAAGAATCAACCGTCTTCACCCTCTTCGGATTGCAACTGCCTGAAATCACCGTGGTAGGTGATGACCCTGCCATAGTCGAATGCCCCTTCGAATACCTTGACGATGGCGCAACGGCGATCAATCCCCAAGAAGGTAACAATGATATTACCTCCAATATCATTACCGTTAACCCTGTGAATACCGGTATCCCCGGCATCTACACCGTAACCTACTCGGTAGCCGTGCCCGGCTATCCTTCCATGCCCCATATTGTTGCTACCCGTACCGTTGAAGTGGTCGACACAGAAGCACCTGTCATTACCGTAATTGCCGCCGATCCGCTGTACTGGCAGCGTGGCGTTGCTTTCCCCAATGACAGCAGCATCCGTGTTGCCGCCGACGAATGCGAAGGCGACATTACCGGCAAGATCGTAACCACAGGCGCTGTCGACGTAGACACCCTGGGCAGCTACGTACTCGCCTTTGACGTCACCGACGACGAAGGCAATGTGGCGGCTACCGAAGAGCTGACCGTCATTGTGGTTGACCTGCTCACCTTCACGATTCAGCCCGTAGGTGCACGCCTCTACACCACCAGTGACGATTACGTACTGAGCGCCACCTATAAGGACGGTGCCAACCTAACCGGTTACGAATGGTTCCAAAATGGCGACGGTCTCGGCTTTGTCGCGGACAGCAGCACACCGAATACGATCAACCTGAGCGTAACGCCTGCTGATCTGGGTGCCGGCTTCTTCGACTTCCACGCCGAAGCCAGTGACGACAGCGGTCAGACCGCCTCCGACGCTGCGACCCTTGAGATCGCACCGCCGCTCACGGCACTGCCCCTCGAAGACGTCGTGCTCGCTGAAGAAGATGACTTCACCTGGCCTGTGGTGGTATCCGGCGGACTCGGAACCATTCACTACCAATGGCAGGCGAAACGCAGCGGCGATGCCGACTTCGTAGCCATCGTGAACGGTGTCTATGGTCTCGGCAGCTATGACGGCGCCGGCACTGCGGCACTGAAACTGGCACCCTATGCCTCCGCCATGGACGGTGAGTACCGTGTTGAAGTCTCCGATGACTACACCACGATCGTCGTCGGCCCCGCTAAGCTGGGTAAAGACACTGGCGTACCGGCCGCTGGTGTGATCGGTCTCAGTATCCTCGCGCTGGCTTCCGCACTGGGCGGCGCCCGTGCCCTGCGGCGACGCAAATAAGAACGACAAGGCCTAAGGCCTTCTAACGGTGAATTTCAGCCGCCGGCTCAATCCTGAGTCGGCGGCTTTTCTATGACATGCAACGAAACCCAAAACAAAGCACAGGAACAGCCATAAGGAAGAGACCATGAGCAACACGTCAACAAATGAACTGAGCCTTAAGAAAGCCATTGTGACGGGAGGAGCACAAGGACTGGGCGCCGCCATCTGCCAAGCCCTGGCGGAAGCGGGCTGTACGGTGGCGCTTTGGGATCTCAACGAGGAGGCGGCGCACGCAACGGCGAAGGCGCTCTGCGACAGTACCGGGCAAGCGGTACATGCCAGAAGGGTAGATGTCACCGATGCCGAGGCAGTACGCGCCGCTGTCGACGCAGCCTGCAGCATCATGGGCGGGCTGGATATTATGGTCTGTAATGCGGGAATACTCATTTCCGGTGATTCCATTACCCTGGATCCTGCAGCCTGGCGTAAGGTCATTGAAGTGGATCTGACAGGTTATTTCTGGTGCGCCCGTGAGGCAGCCCGCGTCATGCTGACCGGGGGCGGCGGCGGCTCCATTATCCAGATCAACTCGAAATCGGGGAAAAAGGGCAGTTTTAAGAATGCCGCCTACGCGACGGCAAAATTTGGCGGTATTGGTCTTACGCAAAGTCTCGCCCTCGAATTCGCAGACCGGGGGATCCGTGTAAACGCCATTTGCCCCGGCAATTTATTGAACTCACCCCTGTGGACAGAAAGCCTTTTTAAACAATATGCCCAAAATCAAGGGATCACGGAGGCGGCGGTACGGCAGAAGTATATTGATCAGGTGCCCATGAAACGCCCCTGTGAATACGAGGACGTGACGCGCGTGGTCCTGTTCCTCGCCGGAGACGGCGCAGCCTATATGACGGGGCAGGCGATTAACGTCACCGGCGGCCAGGAAATGCGCTAAACACGACAGACCGCATTCCTTCCCGTCCATCCTCCGGGATCAACAGCGCAGCGCCTCCCTATTACAGAGGCAGCAGCCAGGGCTCTTTGGGCGCATCAGGCAAAGCGTGCTCCAAAAGGACCCACAATGCGAGTGCGGTGGGATGTCCGTCGTCGTCGTCTTCGGGGCGGTATGCCCAAGCGCCGCTAGGACGCTGCAGACTGCGCAGGCTGTCCAGCCACGAAGGATCGACCCGCTCCCCGTGGCCTGTATAATACAACAGCATGATAGACTCGAAAGCGAGATCGGTCTGCACCTTTTCGCGCTTCACGATGTCCACCAAGGTGTCCGCAGAGCGAGCCCATAAGCCTTCCAAGGGAGCCTGATAATCGGCGTCACAGCCCAGTTCGCGCAGCCATTGGGCGGCGAAGATGGCATGGGTGGCAATGTAGCCGGGCTCCGGTCTGGTACAGTCCTTTTCGTAAAGCGCGACGAGCTGCTGAATATACATGTCGTCGATGGGGATCTGATCACAATAAAGGGCGCATGCCAAGTATCGGTTGAGGCTCTTGGGTTCTTTGGGAAAGAGCGAGGGATCAATGCGGTACCGGGTATCGGTAAAGCGCTGAAAGAGACAGGCCATTTCGCGGTCGTAGTCGGGCCAATGCTCTTCGGGAAAGGCGTTATCAATGCAGTATTGTTCATCGAGTTGGAAACGGCGCTGCAGGTAATGGAGCAGGGCATAGACCTGCCATGAGGGCCGTTGTTGCTCTTCGTGGTGGAGCAGAAATTGGAGGGCGGCATCGATGGCGTCAGCATCGGGACTGTCCGCATAAGGGCGCAAGGGCGCGGCGGTGATCAGTGCCTCGGGCAAAAGGCGATTCCACGGTATCAAATAGATGCAGGCGATCAGCAAATTGATGAGCAGCACGCTAAGAATAAGGGTACGCATTTTCATGCAAAAAAGTATAAGTGAGTATGCAGAGAGAAAGCAAGCGTGGGGGCTGGGCGGATTCAAGGTTGAAATACAACCGGTTCAAAAAAAAGAGGACATCCCGGAGATCTTCAGTACAGCATATTCTGCGCATACATACATTGCTAAAGAATTATCCGTAGCGCTGTATTTGACACGTCCCTACTGTTCAAAGGATCGCGCCGAGAAGGAAAACACCCATGGGCTTTTAAGACAATCCTTCCCTAAAAGACTCGTTTTGATACAATTTCTGAAGAGCAGTTACAAAGGGCTGTTTAAGATTTAAAGAATAGACCAAGGAAAACACTTCATTACAGAACTCTTGTCGAAGTCTTTTTTCAGGCAAGGCTTACAATTCGAGGTTGAACCGGTGGAAGTTTGTTTGTTTACAATGAGGTCATTATACTAATCCTGAACAAGGAGTGACCCTGCATGAAACTCATTACATCCCGTCATTGGTGGCCCATGATTGCACTGGCTATACTTTGCATCGCCGTCTATGGGCGCTGCATTACTTTCGAATATGTACTCTATGACGACCCCAATATTATTTTTGAGAATGAGCATGTGATCCAAGGGCTCACTTGGGATAGCGCACGCTGGGCAATTTTACATCCCAACTTCGGGCTTTATATGCCCCTGCCAACGCTGACCTTCATGCTCGACTATAGTCTATACGGGGACTGGGCAGGCGGCTTTCACGTGAGCACGCTGCTTTGGCATATTTTATGTGTTTGCCTTTTCTATCGCGTGATGGGAAGGCTCACAAAAAACTACACGGCCGTTTTTTTCGCCTCCGCATTGGTCGCCATACACCCCGTTCAAGCCATGACCATCAATTGGATCTCTGCGCGTAATGAAATCATGCCCGCCGTTTTCTTGCTCCTTTGTATCGACCTGTACCGACGCTACACGGAACAGGAAAAGGGAGCTTACCGGAAAAGCGCTTTTTTCTATGCCATGTCGCTGCTCTGTATGTTTCTCGGAATGATGAGTAAACAAGGCGCCGTATTGTTACCTATCGTCTTGTTGCTCTTTGATTATTGGCCTTTAAAAAGAATAGAGATTTCCTTTAGCCGCTTCCCCAAGACCCTGAGCCGTGCCCTAACCCTCGCCGCGGAAAAAATACCCTACATGCTATTTTCAGGATTGGGTGTCTTTTTTGCATTCTATGGCAAACGCGATTTCGGCGCCTTTAAAGGAAGCCGCATCATGTCTCCTCTTGAAAATATCGGTTTTGCAATGACAGGCTTTATCCGATACCTTTTCCATCTGATCTATCCCGACCGCTATATCATGGGCTTTATCGCTGATTGGACACCGCCTTTGTGGATGGTCTTCGGCGCTGCCCTCATCTTGATAATCATAACGGCACTGGCACTGAGCCAACTGTGGCGGCGTCCGTGGGCGATTGTCCTGTGGGGATGGTTTTTCTTTTTCCTATTTCCCGTGAGCGGGCTCGTTCGCTACGCAGAAGAGTCCATCGCCTTGCGTTACCTCTATGTGCCGTCTATGGGACTCTTCTTGCTGCTCGGCTTTGGGCTTTATGAACTGAGCACCGGAAAAGTCCAAGCACAAAAGAACAAAGAACCTGCTATCGCCCCCGCCTATTGGGTACCGGCTCTCCTGCTCCTTGTACTCTTATCGGCATTGGCATTTCGGCAAAGCGGCTTCTGGGCGACCTCAGAAATATTGGCGCAGCGCGCCCTCGTCGTGACCCATGGCAACAACGCCTTGGCACACAATCATCTCGGCGTAATCCGCGGCAGACAGGGCTTACAAAAGCAAGCCTTTGCCCATATGGAAAAATGCGTGGAACTGGAACCCAACCGCAATATATGGCTCACCAATTACGCCATCATGCTCAACACGGCAGAACGCTATAAAGAGAGCTTGAAAATAACCACATCCCTTGTGGAAAAGATACCGTCCTCGCCGGTCGTTCTCAATTTGCACGGAGCCGCTCTGGCAGGAAATCAGCGTTTTGAAGAAGCCATACCTTATCTGGAGCGTGCCCACGAAATGGAACCCGATTATGTGCCGGTCCTATACAATTATGGTGTATGTCTGTTTAATGTAGGGCGTGTTGAAGAAGCGAAATCTTTTTTAAAGCATGCTTTAGAAATCCAACCCACCCATAACCTATCCAAGCATGCCCTTGCGCAAATCGAAGCGCAATAAAGCATGCCCGGTGATTCCACAAACCGACAGATAGGTCGAGGAAGCGATCCTTACCATAGCGACAGCCTATTGCCGCCGCTGCCGTGATCCCTCCCTAGATGACAGGTCAAGAAAAACACTTCATTACAGAATTTCTGCCGAAGTTATTTTTCAGGAAAGGCTTGCAATTTGAGTTTGAACCTGCGCAGCGCCTTGGAAAATTTGATCTTTCCGTTTCTCATCCTATACAATGCAGGACTGTCGGGGTGTTGCTCTATGCCGGTTCACGGGCATCCATAGGCAGTGCCTTCAAGCTTTATCGCCCCTCGGGGGCGCCATGAAATAAAGGATTCTTTGTGCCTGTTCGTATTGAAATACTCGTCATCCAATATCTTTGTCTGCTCTTTTCCTTGAGTATACATGAGGCGGCCCATGCTGCCATGGCAAACTATTGGGGCGATCCAACGGCTAAGCTCATGGGGCGCTTGACCCTGAACCCTGTGAAACATGCCGATATTATGGGTACGGTCATCTTGCCGATCTTTGCGATGGCAACGGGTTTTCGGTTCCTTTTTGGCTGGGCGAAGCCGGTACCTTTCAATCCCCGTAATTTGCGCGATCGCCGGCGCGGCCCCGTATTTGTTGCCCTTGCCGGGCCTGTGAGCAATTTGCTGGTCCTCTTCAGCGCCGTGGCGGCGCTGCGTATGCTTTCCTTTGCGCCCAATTTTGCCGCCTTGGAGTTGTTCATCATGACTCTGCTCTATTTGATCATGATCAACGCGGTGCTGTTGCTCTTCAATCTGATTCCGCTGCCGCCCTTGGACGGGCATCATGTGCTGGAATATTTTCTGCCTTATGAGACGCAGAAGACCTTTGAAAAAATCGGGCCCTACAGCCTGTTTATCCTCTTCTTTCTGGTCTTTTACCTTCGCATCTTGGATCGGCCCATGGCGATGATCTTCCAAGGAGCTTTGATGGGCGCCTTCTACGGCACCCCCCTTTGGGAGAGTTTTGCCGCGAATCAGGGCTGACCGCCTCCCCTAAGGCGTTGGGATTTTACCCCGGTAAAGACCGCTGTGTGTTAATTTTAGTTGACACAGCCGCCGCCTATAGTAGACAATAGTATCCTAGTCTATGGTATGATGTTATACTGCCTCTAGTAGGAGATAAATTGTTGACAAACTGGCTTAGTTTTCGACCTATGGTCAAGGCGCGGTGCCTTGATCAGCCATGGGACGTAAATAAGCCGCCTGTCGCTTGAGCACAGGCACGGTGGCTATTGGTGAGTTAAGGACAAGCTTATATGCGCGCCACATATGATTCATTTGGTAAACAACTGCTTGATAAGAAATTAATCACGCAGACACAATTGGATGATGCCCTTGAACGACAACGGACGACTATGGGTCATCGTAAACTGGGCGAGATCCTTGTTCGTTTAGGTTACCTGAGTAAGACGCAGATTGGGGAGTTGGTGGCGGAGCAGATGGGCATCCGCATGATTGATTTGGCGGAGAAGGAAATCCCGCCCCGTATCCGCGCCCTGGTGGATGGCGCCATTGCGACGCTCTACCGTATTGTTCCTGTGGAGGAGCAGGGCGACATCCTGATTGTTGCCACGGCAGACCCGACCAATATCAATGCCCTCGATAATCTTTCTCGGCTGCTCGATCGTCCCGTGGAGCCGGTGATGGCTTCACCGGAATCGATCAGTGAAACGCTGAACCGGTATTACGGTCACCAACGGGAGACTGTTGAATCCATGCTGTCTTCTGCGAGCAGTGCGAGCAGTGTCAGTTCTTTGAGCAGCATGTCTTCCATGGCTTCGAGCAGCGCCATGAGCAGTTTCGGCTCGCTGTCGGCGGAAGACATCAGCTTGGACAGCATGAGTCTGGACAGCAAAGAGGCTGCCGATGCGGCGTCCTCAGTTCCGGGCCTTGTCGAATTCGACGATGACAGCCCCGTCGTGCGTTATGTGCAGCAATTGATCGTGGAAGCGTATCGGCTCCGTGCGAGCGATATTCATATTGAACCTGCGAAGACGTCGGTCAAGGTGCGATACCGCATTGACGGCGTGATGCAGGAAATGCCTTTGCCGCCGAAGCGCGCGCAAAAATCGATTCTTTCCCGTCTGAAAATTATGTCGGGCATGGACATTTCCGAGCGGCGCGTTCCCCAAGACGGCCGTATCAAGATGACCGTGGGCAGTAAAGTGATTGACCTGCGCGTGAGCGCCCTACCCGCTGTGTATGGGGAAAGCCTCGTAATGCGTATTTTGGATAAGAGCGGATTGTTGTTGGGACTGGGTCAGCTGGGCTTCAACAATGATCACCTCAACCAGTGGGAGCGCCTGATCCGACAGGCGACGGGCGTGGTGTTGGTGACGGGACCGACGGGTTCGGGTAAAACGACGACGCTCTACGGTTCGCTCCACACGCTGAACACGCCGGAAACAAAGATTATTACGGTGGAAGATCCTGTTGAGTATCAGCTGAGCGGGATCAACCAGGTTCAAATTCAACACGATATTGGCTGGGACTTTGCGCGCGCACTCCGTGCCATATTCCGCCAAGACCCGGACATTGTGATGGTCGGTGAGATTCGTGACCAAGAAACGGCTGAAATCGCCATTAAAGCGGCGCTCACCGGTCACTTGGTTTTCTCGACGCTGCACACGAACGATACGGCAAGTTCCTTTACCCGTCTCGTCGACATGGGGATCAAACCCTTCCTCGTGGCGTCAGGTGTGCGCGCCATCCTCGCACAGCGCCTTGTGCGCACCATTTGCAACAACTGCCGTGCCCCCTATGTGCCCGATGATATCGAAAAAGAACGGCTTGAAATACCGGTGAATTGGGATGAGGTCGCGCTGGTTCACGGCGAGGGCTGCCCCAATTGCAATGAGACGGGCTACCAAGGGCGTCTGGGCGTGTATGAGCTGCTGCTGACCAACGACGCGCTGCGCAGCCGGATCATGAATAGCGAAAGCGCCACCGCACTGCGCCGCCAAGCGCGGCTGGACGGCATGATTACGATGCGTCAGGACGCTTGGAATAAGGCGCAGGAAGGGATTACCACGCTGGAGGAGGTCAACCGCCGTACCCGTGTTGACGAGCCGCTGCTGCAGCCGGCTCCTTCTCCGCAAATAATAACACGATCGGGTCAAGAGCCGCTGGCGGCCGGAGCTGAAAGGTAATGACATATGGCTGGTTATGAAATTGTAAGTTTGTTGCGTATGTTGGTGGACCGCGACGGTTCTGACTTGCACATCACCGTGGACAGTCCGCCCATCGGTCGTGTCCATGGACATCTTCAGTTTTTCGGGGAGAATCCGCTCACTGCGGAAGACACGGAACGGCTGATGAAAAGTATTGCGTCTGTAGACAATCAGCAGGAGCTGCAAGAAGTGGGCGGCGCCGACTTCGGCTTTGCCTTTGAAGACGTTGCACGCTTCCGTGTGTCCATCTTTAAGCAGCGCGGCTATGTGGGCATTGTACTGCGCTTGATTCCCCGTAAAATTCTGACCTTTGAAGAGATCGGTCTGCCCAACGGGCTTAAAGACGTGATTACCCAGCCGCGCGGCATGATCTTGGTAACAGGACCCACGGGCTCCGGTAAATCAACGTCTTTGGCCACGATGATCGACTATATTAACCAACATTATGACCAGCATATTGTGACCATTGAAGATCCCATTGAGTATTATCACACCCATAAAAAAAGCTTGATCATGCAGCGTGAGGTGGGCGTTGATGTACCCTCTTTCTCCGAGGCGCTGCGCCGCGTGCTGCGTCAGGACCCCGACGTGATTCTCGTCGGTGAAATGCGTGACCTCGAGACCATCGAGGCGGCAGTGACCGCGGCGGAAACGGGTCACCTTGTTTTCGGTACCTTGCATACGACGGGCGCCGTACGTACCATTGACCGTATTGTGGACGCCTTCCCGACGAACCAACAAGAGCAGATCCGTACGCAGCTTGCGGGTAACCTGAAGTCGGTTATTTCGCAGACGCTGATTCCTCGGAAAAGCGGTTTCGGTCGTGTCGCCGCCTTTGAGATCATGATTACGACGCCCGCTATCCAAAACCTGATCCGTGAAAATAAATCCTACCGTATCACCTCGTCCATTCAGACGGGGCATAAATACGGGATGAACCTTCTCGACGAACATTTGCTTGCCCTCTACCGGAAAGGCATTTGCAACTATGAAGATTTGCTCGCGAAAGCACAGATGCCCGACGAATTTGAGAATCAGGCACGGGCTTTCGGGCTGGAAGGCGGTCCGGGACCTGTGGGCGGAGCGCCGGGACCGGGCGGTCAGGTGAAACGGGCAGGCTAAGAAGTATTATGGTAACTTACGGAAAAGATTATGCCGCCAACGATTAAAACAAAACAGAAAGCCGGGGAACTCCTGGTTGAGATGGGCGTCATTACGCCGCTGCAGCTGGATGAGGCGCTGCAGCGTCAGCGTCTGACCGGCGACATGCTGGGCCGCACGCTGGTCGGTATGGGCTATGCGTCGGAGCAAAACATCATTGAAGCGCTCAGTGTGCAGCAGGGGATGGAGCGCATCGATATTACGAAAATCAATATCACGCCCGATGCGCTTAAATTAGTCTCCAGTGATGTGGCACGCTTCTATTCCATTATCCCCGTGCGTATCGAAGATGATGTTCTGCTCGTGGCGATGGCGGATCCCTTAAACATTCAGACCTTGGACGATCTGCGCCAGATTACGGGCAAGGATGTGCGCGGCGCCGTGAGTAATCCCGAGGATGTAAACGCGGCGTGGCAGAAAAATTACACCTTGGAAGCGGATTCGGTGGAACACCTGCTCGAAGAGCTCAAAGAGGTGGTGGGAACCGAAGACCTGAGTCTGGAAGAGCTGGGTCAGCAAGAAATTATCTCGAATGTGGATAATCTGGTGGAGCTCGCGCAGCAGCCGGAAGTGATCAAGATCGTGAATTTGATCTTCCTCACGGCGCTGCAAAAGCGTGCATCAGATATTCTCATCGAAGTCTACGAAGAAGATTTCCGCATTCGTATTCGCGTCGACGGTGTGCTCCATGAGATCGTACACCCGCCGAAAGCGTCGAATATTGCGCTCGTGTCGCGGCTCAAGATTATGTCCAATATGGACATTGGCGAACGGCGCCTGCCGCAAGACGCCCGTATCGAACTTAAGATCGGAGACAGCCTCATTGACGTACGTGTCGCCACGCTGCCCACCCTATATGGGGAAGGGGTCGTGATGCGTACCTTGGACCGTACTGCCGTGCGCATTGAGCTGGAACATTTGGGGCTGAGCGCGCATCTGCACAAAAAAGTGATCAATGTGATCAACAAGCCCAACGGTATTATGTTGGCTACAGGACCCACGGGAAGCGGCAAAACAACGACCTTGTACGCCTGCCTCAATGTGCTCAATACGCCCTTGGTGAAAATCATCACGACAGAAGATCCCGTTGAGCTGCAGATCGAAAGACTTATACAATGCCAGGTTCATGAAGATATAGGGCTTACCTTTGCCGCCTGTCTGCGCTCCATCCTGCGCCAAGACCCGGACATTGTGATGGTCGGCGAGATTCGTGACTTGGAAACGGCACAGATTGCCGTGGAAGCGTCGCTGACAGGTCACCTTGTGCTCAGCACGCTCCATACGAAC
>JAAYJI010000018.1 GCA_012523015.1 Candidatus Hydrogenedentota bacterium | reverse complement strand
TTCAGAATCAACGAAATCTGACGCGTCCGAAGACAAACTCGCATCAATTGTTCGTCGTTGTGATTCGTCTAGTCCATACAATTCATAAACAGTTTGATTTAATGTGTACAGTTTCTCTGAAGCAATTCCACTGAGAACATCTTTAACAATAAAAGCTATTTTTGATCGCATTTCATTATTAATGATCGTAGGTATCGGCAAGGCCTTAATCTTGGATATGTGCACTTGCGGAAACACCTTGCCTGTCTCTTGTGAAAGCGTCTGATAATAAAACCTAAGTACATTACTGTTGAGAATTCCCAGCAACACATAAGAGTCATATCCCGCCTTGTTCGCACAGTGCTTTGGGAAATGAGAATGAACGGTATTGAGGGGGAAGTACCTTTCGCTATCAATTGTCGCGATTAAAGTCTTTGCTGTTTGACGCGAAACGATTTTAATCTCCCTGTCGTAATGCTCACGCTCTCTGAGCTGCGCACTCCATCTTGTGCCTTTAACGAAGAATTCCTCCAAATATGCAACTTCGGAGGTATATCTTAAAAAGGTGCCATCCCATGAGATTGCTGAAAATTCTTCAAAGTTGCGCCCGTTTATCGTTGGGCGATGAATATACGGGTTATATTTTTCCGGCTTCGAAAGCGGATGAAGCGGTGAAGATTCATGTGCGTTTGGTACAAAGTAACCGTCCTTGACTCTACCAAGCAAGAAAGGCCTAAAATCCTTTCTCCCAGGGTTTATACCATCTTTTATCTCAAAATAATCATCCAGCTTGCTTCGGTTATTTTGGATAACATCCATCAATCCTATTTCAACCCCTGAAGATGAAATACGAAAAACAAATCTTGAATCAGCCAGTACCTGTCCGGAAATCAGCTCAGTTGCTATCGCATTCGTTGCAAGATCAACAACCTTGATCGGTCGTGATGCTATTGACCATTGCCTACCTAGCCCAATAAGCGAACAGGTTTCTACACTCGCAGATCTAAAAGATGATGCGGGAAGATCAAAAATGTGACTGAGGCATGTAATGCTCATTAGGTATTGGCGAGTGCGCCAATACCGTTCATTTCTAAGGAATGGCTTTGGTACGACAATCCCAAAACAGGATATCATCTTTAATAGCGTTATATTTCTTTCGATGAAAAGCGTTCCTAAATTCAATTTTGTATGCTTGGACGGTGATTCATCAGAAGTGCCAGATGCGATTTTGTAATGTGTGAGAAAATACGCTTTTGTGCTTTCAGTAATAACTTCACCTTCTGCGAATGGTGGATTTGAAATGGTGGCATCAAAACCTCCTACTGAATGACAAAAGACTTCTGGGAATTCTAAAGCCCAATGGAACAGTTTTCTAACGGGTTTCTCTTCAGGCAGGTCGACTGCCAAGGCCTTTCTCACTTGGCGTGCGATCTGGTCACCCATCTCCTCGTTGCCGTTGAGGAAATCCCCCGCCATGGTCGAAAGCGTGTCCAAAGCGGTATCGAGTGCCCGGGAATTGCCGCCACACCGGAGCGCTTCGCCAATCATGGCGTCGGCGATCAGTTCGACGGATTCGAGTTTCCGCCGCGCTTCGCGGTCCAGTCGGGCCATGGCTTCGACATCCTTTATGTCCCGGATGGTCGTGGCGCGAAGCCTTTTGCGCAGTTCGATGGCCTCGTTGACCGCCGCCTCAATGTTCTGGCCGAAGATGCGGAGCTGGTACTGCCGTCCGGATTCCGTATCCATCCGCAACCGGGTGAGCTGCTCCAGCCGGTGGATGCCCAGCAGACTGTCGCCGGAGCGAAGGTTGTGATCGAGAAAACCGAACGGTCTGCCTTTGGCGAGAGTCACCAGCCAGATGGAGAGCTTGGCCAGCTCCACCGCCAGCGGGTTGATGTCCACGCCGTACAGGCAGCGCTCGGCCACCAGGCGACGGGCGATGGTCAGCCGTTCGTCGAGCTGGGATGGCAAGGGTTCCTCCGCACCGAGCTGGTCGAGCGCCTCGCCGTCGACGGTGATGGCCTTTCCGGCTGCCTCTTCGTGCAACCAAGCCTCCACCAATTTCTCGCCGAGATAGCGACAAGCCTGAACGAGGAAGGCCCCCGAACCCATGGCCGGGTCGCAGACCTTGAGGTCGAGAATCTCCCGCGACGACTTGAGCGTCCATTCCTCGCGGAGTTTGCCTTCGGTCGGGCCGACGTACACCACCGGTTCAAGCGTGGTGGTGACGATGCTTTCGGTGAGGGATTTCGGGGTGTAATGGGTGCCGGTCTCACGCCGGTCAGCCCCGAGGGTGACCATGAACGAGTTGTCCCGATAGACGATCGGATCGTCCCAGGCGTCGGTGCGGATCAGGTTCGTGAAGGGGCGGATGCGTTCGACCAGTTCCTTGTCTCCACCGCAGACACCCAACACCCGGCCGTAGAACGTGTCGTCGGCGGGCTTGGATAGACCGTTCCCGATGGCCGGTTCGCTCCGCCCGGTGACGTCCAGAACCAGTTTGACGAGCACCGCTTCGCCGTCCAGCCGTGCCGATTCCAGCTCGGCGAGCGCCACGTTCGGATTCTTCGCTTTCTGTGACCCCTGCAGGCCCAGGGTCACGCGGGGAACGCGAGCCACGGTGTGTTCGAGCAGGCCTTCGTAGACATGCCCGATCTGTTCGACATCCAGCGCCCGGTAGGACAGCAGCAGCGCACCACCGGACTGTTCCAGGATCTGCAACGAGTTCAGGAGCAGGAGCACGGTGCGGTTGTCGATGGGCAGGGGCGCGGCCGATGTATCTCGCCAAGTGGTTC
>JAAYJI010000017.1 GCA_012523015.1 Candidatus Hydrogenedentota bacterium | reverse complement strand
TCAGATAAAGACAGCACCCAATCCGCTAAAGAAAAAACAAAGAGTACTGCCGCTGCCAGAAGAGCAAGTGCCAAAGCGGGAGCCGCTCCTTTTCCCGGATCGGGGAAAGCATTGGAATTAAGTGATATCCAGGCGATGATTGCCTCTGTTGAAGTCAAACCGCTGGACTATATGAAAGAGCATATTGCCCGTAATCCCATGTCCCCTTTGGTCGGTGTGCTTCGGCGCTCCGGACAGAGTGAAGCCAGTGAAGAACCTACGGAAGCGATGTCACAAATCAGAATTGATACAACCGCTGCAAGAGAGGTGAGCGGAATTATATGGGATTCCCAGTATCCCCTAGCGATTGTGGATGATATGGTCGTTCATGTCGGCTTTGTTTTCCCCAATGGCGCTCAAGTGGAGAAGATAGAACCGACTCGTGTTTTTTTTAAGGTCGGCAATACAATTATTCCTGTTGAAATGAAGGAGTATTAAGCCATGGTGCATCCGTTGCGCATAACTGCATGCAGATTAATGTTTGGGATGATCCTCGTGTCGCTTTCTGCGTACGCCGTGGAAAGCGGCGTGTCCGTCTCTGAAGACTTTCAGAGTCGACATGCAAGTCTTGCCGATCAATTGGTTGATTTGCAAACGCCCATGTCATCCGAGTCGGACTTACCCGTCTCTGTGCTGGTACGGCCCGACACCAAAGTGGGGCACCTCGCTTCCTCGCTGGACGGGCTTATCCTCGAACAACAAGCCGGAGATCGGCTCGATGAAAAATCGCAAACACCGCGATTGTTGAGCGTAGAAGCTCCGGAAGTGCTATTGCCGCCTATGCAAGAAACAACGCGTTTTATGGCGATGGATCCGCAAGAGGCAATGGCACGAGGCTTACCGCTCGACACTTTTGAGGCGGAGAACGTCGATGCTGCCGAAGATTCTGTCACGACGGATGATCCTGTAGAAATTGACTTCCCCGAAGACGACTTTGGTACAGACTTGGACGACACAGGCGCCGGTGACACGGCAGCCGGTACGGCAGTCGATATGGACGATGATGAAGACTATGAACCCCTTCCGCCGGCGCCACGGGTACAATCGACACAGGAAACACGTGCCGCCAATGCTGCACTTATCAGCCAGTTGCAAAGCCTGAAAGAAGAAGAAGGGGGCGAAGTGCAAGCCCTTAACATGGACAGCAGCACTCCTGAAACAGCTGTGCAAGCGGCGGCCGCGCCCCAATCGAGCCCCTCTGCCCAAGAAGAGCGCCCCAAACGTAGTCTTGGCGAAAATCCCCTCGATCAGCTGGTCAGCCTCGACTTTCGTGATACCGACTTAACACACATCGTTACGATTTTGGCGTTGAGAGCCGATATCAATATCGTGGCGGGATCTGATTTGCGCGGTTCAGTAACCGCTAATTTACAACAAGTACCCTTACGACTTGCCATGGAAACAGTCCTTCGGATGAATGGCTTGGGTATGGTTGAAGAAGATGGCATTTACTTTATCGTACCGTATGAAGAAGCCGCTTCCGTTAACCGTAAAACGACCATGGTCACCCTTGAAAACGCCAAGGTGGAAGAGGTGAAGAAGACTTTGGACGGCATGGTGAAAGGGGTTCGTGATGAAGCGTTGATTAGTCTAGCACTCAATAAAACGACCAACACCATTATTGTAAGTGCGCCTAAAAATCGCGTTGAAGAACTGGTCACCATGATTCATCAAATGGACGTGGCAGAACCGGTATTGCCGACCGTCACAAAAGCCATTGCCCTCAATTATTGTGAACCTGCCGAATTGGAACCCTTGGTGAAATCCATGTTGACCAAAGGACTGGGCAGCGTTGCCAGTGATAAGCGCGCCATGCATCTCGTGGTCTCGGATCAACCTGTGGTGATTGAACAGGTCCAAGATCTGATTAAAACCCTTGATATTCCCACACGGCAGGTGTTGATTGAAACGATGATTGTGGATGCCCTGTTAAGTGATGATGCCGATACGGGCGTGCAATGGCTGATGAATTCGCTCCATCGCATGTCTCGTCGTCAAGCCGCGTTAGGCGAAGACGGGCGCGCAGTGGGCAACCTGCAAGAGCTGTCGTTGTCAACTGATTTGGAAGTATTGCAGCGGCCCGGCTCCATGTTAGCTTATAGTATTTTGAGTGACAAGATTGATTGGAGCGGATTAATTCAGGCGGAAGTGCGTAATCGCAATGGCAGAATGGTATCCAATCCCGTGTTGCTCACCCTAGAGAATGAAGCGGCAGAAATAGCGATCTCTCAAGAGGTTCCCTATATAGAATTGAGTCAGACCAATTTGGGCGGTTCCCAAACGAATACACGCTTTAAAGATATTGGTACACTCTTATCGGTGACGCCCCGTGTGACCCACGACAAAACAATCCTTTGTAAGATCGATGCGAAAGAGAGTTTGATTAACGGTCAGTTCCAAGGGGTACCGATCGAAGACAAACGTGAGATCAGTTCCACAATGCGGCTGAGTGACGGACAAACCATCTTTATCGGCGGTCTTCGCAAAAGCGATCAAGAAACCTCCACCCGAAAAATGCCGGTGCTGGGGGATGTGCCTGTGGTGAATTTCCTGTTCCGCACCAATTCGCGTAAAGAACAGATTAATGAATTGCTCGTATTTTTGACCTGTTCGGTCATCGAAAAAGAACACTTGGAATTGACACCGCACCAGCAAGAAGTGCTTGAGACCGCGCCTCCGCTCGTACCCGACGTAGACGCTTGGGAAACAATTATGCACGACACGGTGCATCCGGAAGAAACCAAACAAGTCCAAATGCGGTGGCGTCGGGGTTTGTAACCGCGCGCCCACATGCATAAAACCATGTGGGGTGCCTGTGTGAGGCGTTTACTCGTTGTTCATGCAGGCACTTTGCATGGTTAGCATTCCGGGGCGGCAGGATACCATTGTTTTTCCGTAAGCACATGGTTCACCCCTTGATCATGAGGACTTTGGGGCAGACTGGCCGCCAGTTGCAATTCAAAAGCCAGTCCCACCGACACCCCCCGGAAATGTTCTAAGAAGCGATCATAATAGCCGCCCCCATAGCCCAACCGCGCCCCATTTCGGGTAAACGCGAGCCCGGGCGTGACACACAATCCTTCCGCTGGCGTGGGCACAAGCTCCGCCGTGCCGGGGGCAGGCTCCAAGATGCCGAAAGTGTTGCGGTGCAGTGTATCGGTATGTCTGAGCCGCGACCATATAAGCCTTGGCGGATCACTTTGGGTGAGGGGAACAAAAACTTCCTTGCCGGCGCTTAACGCCGCGTTAAGGATTGCGTGCGTATCCACTTCATTATCTTTGGAAGAGAGATATAAAAGCAAACGAGGAGCCGTGATGAAACAAGGCGCTTCCGTCAGTGCCTTAAAAATAGCCTGACTGAGATGCTGCCACGTTTCATGAGGCATAGCTTTCCTTCGCAGATTATAGCGTTGACGCAGCAGCCTTTTCTGTTCACGAAGCAAGGTCATGACGGCTCATCTTCTCTTTGATATGGCGCGTTTCTTTGCGCGCCGCCTATTTTTTTTATAAGGGCGAAAAAATGCGGATCATCCCTGCACAGCGAGAAATCGCCGAGAGCTTACTCTTAGTTGGAATCGATGACCGAGATTAAATACCCGTCCAGTCCAAATAAATAACCACTGCTCGCCTCATCTTTTCCTTTATTGATAAAGCGCAAACGATGTTCGCCCTTTTCAAGGGGAGGAATCGTGAAACGTACTTCTTTTCCTTTAATATTTGGGCTATAGAGGTTGAGGGTATTGCCGACAAGCTCACCATCCAATTCAACATCGAAAATACCGTAATCGCGGGCACAGGTCAGCACCAGAAAAAGGTGATCAGCTTGGTTTTCAGTCACGTCTACGACCAATTCGAGCGTTTGATCCGCTTCCACAGGTGTCCACCACAGTTGCCCTGCACCGCTGCCCACATCAGGTTGAACGCTGATCGTGCCTGCTGATGCGTGAGCAGCTTCAAGCTTGGTTTCAGCTTGGATCATTTTTTCCGTATCTTCATAGAGCCGGTCTTTGGCTTTCGGAAGGGGAGGATAGGGTTGGTGAGGTTCTATCTGATACCAAAAAGCTACCGATGAAAAATCATCAGACCGTTCTTCAAAACCGGAACGTATGGTACCGTCTTCCCCTAAAGCGGCGCCCATGTGTTCGATTTCAAATCGCAGCGATATGTTGAATAGGACAGGGTCTGTAATGTGCCAACGGTAAGAGGTGCAACGATCGAGGGGGTTCTTATAGCCTTCCATTAGAGGGGCACCATAATAGGGCGTTGATATTTCCCGCAGTCCCCAAGGGTCACAGAAATAGTCTTCTGTACCCGTGCCGCGCAGGCTCGGTTCCGTTTCGCCGTCAATAAACCAAAAGTCATCTCCTTCTCCCCACCAAAGAGCGGTACGTTGCCGCACGCTCAAAACAGTGCCCACATAATGGCCGGTTCCGCTGATAGCTGCGATGAGATAGCGTTTTCCGGATTCCGTGGGAAATTCTTGCCGATACATGGCATGAAAGTAGGCAGTATCTTCGGGCAATGCTTCCAGTTTTCGCCAATCCACGTAATAATAAAAGCTGTGCACCTTGCCGGGGCCTTCGTTCGTGATGGTGATTTTCGCTGACTTGCGAAAAGGCATAGACCAATAGCAGTTCCGTGCTTTACCCTCAGCAGTAACCGTTACGGGAAGAGATTGGAGCGGATAGTCTATGCCGTGTCCCATGGCGAAAAAGTCGCCCAAAGGAACTTCTACTGAAGGCGCTTCCTCACCATCCCAGTACATGCGAATGACAAGCAAACGGGAATAGCCTTTATCTTCTGCCGCCACCGTGTTCCAGATATGGTTAATGACGCCCGGCCCTTCCAGATCCGCGATAACAAGGCTTTCGCCCGAGGCGATGGGTCGTGCATCGGCATTGCTTGCGCGCCAGTCCGGGGCGCTCGAGGAAGAACGCATGCTACGTCCTTCTTTCAAACGAGGAAGAGTTTCCAAAGGATCGGCCCTTGCTTCTGGCATCGCGGCAAGGATTCCCAAACAAAGAATCAACAACATGGGCAAAATACTGGCAAGATGGTTTCTGATCATTGGTGTACTCCTTAGCTTTCACTTAATCTTTACATTATACAGAAAGCTGAGAGTCCGTGGATACGGTATAAGGCGTGCCACATTGGGCTTTTAGGGACAAGATGAACAGGATGGACACCGTAGACAAAATAGATGCAATGGACAGGAATCGTCTCAAAGCTTCCGGTGTAGGGCGACATTTACCGAGCCCGAAGCTCCGTGTTTCATTCAACCTCATAGACTTGCAGATTCCTCTAAGGTGCCATCAGCGGCCACCACATGTACTGGAAGGCACGTTAACACCCTGAAGGGTTGGTTGCATTTCAATTCTGCATCTGTCGTTCACAAATCTGTTTGGGCAAAGGCCAAGTAAGGGCTTATACTGAAAGCGTGACTTTTGTTTTTATACAAAGACTTCAGTGAAAGCGCGCGATGGAAGGGCAGACCGAAAATTGTAGTGCTTCAAATTCACTTAGAAGCGTCTCCGTATTGCGGAAGCATTTTTGGAGAGCGGGCACGGATTTGTTTCTTCGCACAATGAATCGATCGCGGCTGAAGAAGCCCTATTTTATTTCTTCACATGCCCAAGACCTTCACCGGCGCTTGAGTATTGCCGATTTGCACTGCGACGCGCTCTTGTCCAATCGCGATTTACTGGCTTTTGGTCATAGGGGGCATGTAGATATTCCCCGCCTATTTCAAGGCAATATTGCACTTCAGTTTTTCTCTATCCCCACCTTGGCTCCTGTTCGAGCGGGTATTCCGTGGCTGCCATCAGACACAGACGCGTTGAAGTGGCTGTTAATGACCTCAGGTTGGCCGCCAAATACCCATAACAGTACCTTTCAGCGTGTTTTATATGCTGCTCAGTTGCTTCAAGACACGGCCTCGCGATCAGTGGGTCTATTCCGTATTATAAAGAGCCGAAAAGATCTTGATGCTTTTTTGAGAGATCGACAGACTGACCCCCGCTTGACAGCCGGTATTTTAGGAGTAGAGGGACTTCACAGCCTTGAGGATCATGTGGATAACTTACAGCGATTTTTCGATGCCGGCGTACGCACCGCCGGATTGGTGCATCTTCATGATAATGCCCTTGGCGGCAGCGCCCACGGGCACAGGCGCGAAGGGCTATCTGACTTTGGCCTTCATGTACTCCGTTGGATGGAAAGTCATCATATGCTTGTGGATCTTGCACACAGTTCCTCTCGGCTTTTGGAGTCCGTACTCGCTCAGTGTACCCGTCCGTTGATTATTTCTCATACGGGACTCTACGGTGCTTATTGTTGTTCACGCAATATTAGTGATGCCCACGCCCGAGAAGTCGCACGTAAAAGAGGAGTCATTGGAATAGGCTTTTTCCCGTGGGCAATTGGCGCATGTTCCATGGGAGCGCTGTTCAAAAGTCTCGCCTACGCAGTTGATCTTGTGGGTTCCGATCACGTGGCGCTGGGATCAGACTGGGACGGTATGGTCACGACTCCTTTTGATGCTTCGGGGATGGGTCTGGTTACCGATATGCTTTTACATCGCGGTTTTTCTGAAGCGGATATCGCCAAAATAATGGGGGGTAATGTCTTTCGTGTTTTACGGGAAACACTTCCCGATCGGTAATGTACTTTTCATCAGGCGATAAAGAGATAGTGACGCAGTTCCTCGTAGCCTTTGCGCCCCAGATAGTGGCGGATATCGCTTCGGGCGCCCCGCGCGCCCACGGCGATGACCACAAAAGCCTGTCCCGGCGCGGGCAATGCCTCCCGCGGGATGACACGGACACCGTGAATGATCCGCCCGACTTTGCGCGGATGAATATCCACTACAGCTTGGGGTGGTGTAGGCCATTCACGGAGCCAACGCTTTCCCACTTCGCCTGCACCCCACTGGATAAAAGGCACTGTCCGCCGCTTGAGATAACTATGGCTGAGAAAATGGCGTTTCAGCTGTCGAAAGGCTTTGGGCGTATACCGAGGGTCGTTTTTCGACAGCCGTTCAGGATGTTCGCGCCAACGAAGGAGTATGGGATCCGGTTTTGCGAATCGCGCGCCCCCTTGCCAAGCACGCATGACCAGATCGTAATCTTCGGGCCAGCCTCGGTCACGATAACCACCGATCTTTTCGTAAAAAAGGCGGCGCATCATAAAGCCCGGATGGGGCAGCGGACATTCTACAAAGAGTTCACGAACAATGTCGTCATGATGACAGCGCGCATTAATCCAGCGTTCATAGCGTTTCCATCCGGTGCCGGAATCAGAGCCGATCGTTTGAACGCGGGTGCTGCAAAGCTGCACTTCCGGCTCCTGTCTTAATAAGTCTGCTTGCTCGGCAAAGCGCGTGGGCTCGGCTATGTCATCGGCATCCATTCGTGCAAGAAGGTTTCCTTTTGCTTCGGAGCAGGCGAGACACAAAGCTGCAACAATACCCTCGTGATCTCGTTGAATAAGACGGATGCGTTTATCCTGTTCTGTGAGGGTCTTCAAGATTTCCGGCGTATCATCGGTGGAGCCGTCATCTACAGCGATCAATTCCCAATCCCCTTCCGTTTGTCTCAAGATGGAGCGCAGCGCTTCTTCCAGATAAGGGGCGCCATTAAAAACGGGGAGGATGACTGAAATGAGCGGCGCACCCACAGCCTTAAGATTCCAAGGTAATGGTCAGTGCTGTAAAAGAGTGGGGCGGAAAGCTGTGGACCACTTCGTCTTTTGCGTTTTTGAAGGATTTGAAATGCAGCCTATGGGGGCGCACACAGCCGGTATCTTCGAAAGTGTTTTGATCTTGTGGTGTGGCGCCCAGCAGGGCAGTCCCCGATACGGCTGCCGCTTTCGCCTCGCCTAGTTCAATCCGTGTTTTAATCGTTTGGGAACGGGACTTGTTGATTACGGTGAGGCGAATGGTGTTCTCTGATAAGGACGCGGATACATCGAGACAGGGAATGCTGCGCGTCGTGGAAGAGCCTGATTCGCGCACTTCGAAAGAGGGCGTTTCCACTTCTGTACGCACACGGAGGGCGTCATAATGAGGAATCATCAGATCGAAAACATGGAAGGTTGGCGTTAAGAGGAGGTCGCCCGGTCTGGTTTTCATGAGGCACTGCAACACATTGACGGCTTGATTCAGATTCGCTATGGCAACGCGGGGAGACCATTTATTGAACAGATGCAGCATGGACGCGGCAAACAAGGCATCCCGTAAGGTGTTGGGCTGTTCCATGCCATTTTCAAGGCTTGCTTCCGGATGTTTCATGCCCCATTCCGTCACGGCGAGGGCAACATTGCCTTTTGGAAAATAGTAGTGTAATAAAGCCTCTGCTTTTTCGAGCTCTTCTTCAAAGGTGATAACGTGCGCAAAGAGCGCGTCATAGTCGTCATTGGAAAAGGTTGCGCCGCCGCCTTGGGTAAAGCTCGGTTCCAGGCAAAGATAATTCATGAAAGACTGTCCGCGCAGCGCTTCGCACAGTTCTTGATTCCAGTTTTCCCCATTCGGATGCTCATAGCTGCAAGTCATGCCTTGTAGTAAAAACTGAAGCTGAGGGTCGAATCGGCTCATGGGAACGATAAAGCGTGCCGCTTCTTTGGCATAATCGGCCGCTGAAAGAAAAGCGCTTTTCCCTTGGCATAAAGAGCCGGCGATCCAATAGGGTATTGCATGAGGTTGAATTCTGCCGTGTTTCGCCCGTAAGGCGGTCAAGGAAGAGCTGCCGGGGAACTGACAATATTCAACCCAGTCTAGCGCTTCTTTCGGCGTGCCTGTTTCCAAATTCATGGTGATAAGAGGGGCGGCTCCGATTTGGGCGCAGCTTTGCAAGAATTCATTGGTTCCAAAAGTATTGGGTTCGCACTCCTGCCAACCGCTATTCACTGTGGTGGGCCGTTCATCTATAGGCCCTACGCCGGCGCGCCAATGGTAGTCGTTTGCAAAAGCGCCGCCCGGCCACCGTATGATCGGAACACGAAGGTGGGCGAAGACAGCGGCGATATTCACATCCATTCCTGCTCCATCGCGAGAGGCCGGATCATTGTGTACCCAAAGCCCTTCGTGGATGCTGCGGCCTCCATGTTCAAGGGCGTGCCCGTAGAGGGTTGATCGGATCTTAGCTTCCGCCAGCCCGGGCCAACACCGAAGAAGGGCGTCCATGGTCACGACAGCTCCGAAGGCAGATCGAACTGCTGCAAGAAGGGGCGAACCCGTTCGGTGATAAAGTGACGGGTTTGTTTAAGGCTTTCGACCAGTACATCCATGGAGTCAAGGGACAGGGGGCGACGGCCAAAGATACCTTTCACTTCAACAAAGATTTCGTTGGTGCTGTGTCGGAAGGATTCAATATTCAGGTGCAGCACACCGGCATGTTCCTTCGTTTCGGGGAACACAAAGCGCAGACCTCCCGTCGCTACGGGCCGTTGGAAATAAGGATTGATTTTGCCTTCCAAGCCACAAGCATTGTCGAGCAAAAATTGCCGTGCATCGTCAAAGTGGGTTAAGGCAAAGGTGGAACGAATGGTCACGCTGTGCAGTACAATCTGGGACACCTCGCGCGCTTTAAGAATTTGTGGGCAGGCAGATTTAATTTTTTCTTCAAAGCTGCTTTGCGGGATATCTGCCCATTCCTCAACCATCAATACGCGGTCGGGAAGGAAGATCAGAAGCGATTGCGCCTTCCCGCGCTGCGAATGGAATTTGGCTTGGTTGGGGTCATTCAAATCAATGTTATTGTAGGCAGTTTTGCTTTGTGAAAGTTTGTAGTACAATTTTTGCAGATTCGGGCGCTGTAAGGGGCGCGGTTGATGAATGAGTTCAACGCAAAAATGTATGACCCGATCTTCTGCTTGCATAACCGTGTATTGTTCTCCGTGATTCGTAGCGGCAGCAGTGCGCCATTATTTTATGATGACATTGTCGAGGAAGAGAGCGGACTGGTCGCCGATTTCACCCAGGCTCGTGTAGAGGAAAGAGAGCACGACGGAACGGCCATCGGCAAAATCGCTGATATCCGCGCTGTAGGTGTGGTAGTTTTGCGAGAGGAGTCCGTCTGTCTCTGTGAACTCCATCAGCACCGTTCCATTAAAAAGAACTTGGAAGGTGAAGGGCATATCGGAGTGGGGGATCGCGATATCCATGTATAAAAAGGATTCTTCTGCCATGGGTATCGTAATTTCTTGAAAGAGCGACGCCGATTCAAAGTTGTAAATATCATGGTTGCCAAACCATGCCCACCACGCGCCTGTGGCGGCGGTGATGC
>JAAYJI010000016.1 GCA_012523015.1 Candidatus Hydrogenedentota bacterium | reverse complement strand
TTTCTGAAGAGCAGTTACAAAGGGCTGTTCAAGATTTAAATAATAGACCAAGGAAAACACTTAATTACAGAACTCCGGCCGAAGTCTTTTTTCAGGAAGGGGTTGCAATTCGAGTTTGAACCTGCGAGGTCAAAGTGATTGTATTACTTGGTAGTTTTTTATATAATGTTTTTGTAATACCATTACGAATTTGCTAAAAACTGAAAACAGTGCCTGTACTGTATCAAGTCCACAAGATTGCCTATTCCGAGGGTGTTTTAAAGCTTTAGCAACACCAAGTTTGGGAAATCTTACATGGCCCTGCCGCAGCATATCCGAGACGAAATATTTCTTTTATTCTCGTTCGTATAAAGAAAGCCAAATTTATGAAAAGTCGATTGGTTTTAGCACGTTATATCGAAGCCAATATTTCTGAGTTGGTGGAGCATCTTATTAAAGACAGTAAGATGATAGAAGATACCGTGTTGCGCAATTTAATCCAGACTTGGCTTCAATATAATGTGGCGATTCTCAATGGTAAGAGCTGCCCCATGGCAGAATGGGCGACGCAGTTCGTGGAGCGCAATCGCAGCTTGGCTATTATGACCGGGGACGCTTATCTGACCTTGAAAGGTTTTCAAAAAGCCTTAACAGAGCAGTGTGTTGGTCAAGTGAAAGGCGTAACTGATGCCGAAATCTTAAGTATTGTCTATGACAATTCTTCTTGTCTTGAGCAAGCCGTCGTTGAGTATTTCGCGCTCCGTACCCGCCAAGACCGGCACATGAATTTTCGGCGGCAAAAGGCCATATTAGAATCGGTGGACATGGCCATGGTGCTCGTAGATAACAGCGCCGTAATTGAGATGGTGAATCATGGATTTGCCCGACTCATCAACAGCGATGCCGACATCCTTCAAAATACAGACTTCTTGTCATTATGCGATGAGGCGACTGCTTCAAAGCTGCGTTCGTTCTTGAAGAATAAACGAACCGATTTAACGCGCGCCTCTTTTCCCGGCGCCATCACTTTTGGCAACCGGGAAATTGGAGTCGAAATTACCGGTCATCCTTTTTTCGACAGTGAAGGGCGTCGTGCTGGAGCGGTGCTCTTTCTGGATACGGAAGAAAAAAAGGAATCTCCCTCTCAACGGGGCATTGAATATGTTGAAAAAAATCTGTTGCCCATGATTCCATTGCCCTTACAGCTCTTTGATCAGAATGGCAACATCTCTTTTAATTCCAAACAAACCAGCCTTTTGACGCCTATGGGCTATGACTTTCAAGAACCCTTGTGTTGTTTTCTGCATGGGCGTGATGCGGGGAAAAGTGGAAATTGCCGGTGTAAAGATGTGTTTGAATCGGGATTATTTCAGTTCATCGATATCAGCGTAATGATGACGTCAGAAACCAAATGGTACATGGTCGTGTTGATTCCGCTTCTTGATGAGTCCGGCAACATTACCCATGTGATCAATGTCGTTTATGATCGGTCTCATCGCCGGCAAATGCAAAAGCAATTGGAAAATCAAATCGTCAGCCAGCAGCGCTCTTCTTTGGTCGCACAAATCAGTACGACTGTAGCGCACCAGCTGCGTAATCCGCTAAGTGTCGTGTTGGGCTTTGCCGAAATGATGTCGAAAGGATTACCGCCGGATCAATATGCGGAAGCGGTCAACCGCATCTTGCGCAATAGTCTTCGCTGCAAAGAAACAGTAGATAATCTTCTCGATTTTGCGCGGGGCATGCCTTTGGAACGGAGACCCGTAGATTTTCAAACGCTGATCCGTGAGTCAGTGCAGCCCATGTTGACCCCTTCACAAAGCCGGCTTATATCGTGGCAGTTCCCCGATAAACCCGCTTTAATCGAATGTGTACCGGAACAAATAGCGCAAATCGTCTTAAGCTTGTTGGAAAATGCGCTGCATGTAGCGCGGCACCAAGTCCTTTGTTCGCTCGAGATAAAAAATGAGCTGGTCCGCTTGCGTGTTGTCGATGATGGCCCCGGAATACCCATTGAAAAGCGTGAGCAAGTCTTTGAGCCATTTTATTCTACGCGCCGTGAACAAGGCGGCATTGGTTTGGGGCTGAGCCTCGCACGGGCTGTGGTCTCTGATTATGGCGGCAGTCTCAGCGTTTGTACTGCAGGGATGAAAGAGCCTAAAGGGGCTTGCTTCGTTCTTCAATTGCCGGTGATGAAAGAGATTCCCAAAGAAATCGAACCGTCCATACCGATGCAAACGAAGGTTTTGGAAAAGTCAATCTTGATTGTCGATGATGAGATTGACTTACAGGATTTGTTGCAGACATTTTTATATATGCATGGTTTTCGAGCGGATACGGCATCCACCGGTATGGAGGCTTTGGAGAAACTTAAAATAAATGAGTATGACGCAATCCTTCTCGATTATTTGATTCCCGGAAGTCTGGATGGCAAACAAACTTATCTGGAAATAGCGGAGCGATATCCTCATCTCATACCGCGTATTCTCTTTATTACGGCTGATATGCTAAATTATCAAAGTCGCCTCTTTATGGAAAGCACAGGCAGACCTATATTAGAGAAACCTTTTCTGCTTGTAGATTTTATTATGGAATTGGACAAAATGGTAGATGAGAACAAATAATGCAAAGTCAAAATAGAATGTTCTTCCGCGGTATAGTGTTTACAATCATTTGTTTTACGGCAATGATTGGGGTGTGTGCGGCCGCGCAAGATTCCAAGGCTGTAAGGGATGCTTCGGAGAAGGTCGACGTCTCGGATAAGATCCCTTATGAAATCGTTCTTGATCTTTTACCGAACGAAAAGAATCCCAGAAATTCGGAAGGGGATTTTATCGTCTTGAAAGATGGTTCCCTTCTTTTCATCTATACCCACTTTTATGGAGGAAAAGATGATAACGATGCCGCCTTCTTGGCATCACGCCGCTCCCTCGACGGCGGAAAAACCTGGACAAGCAAGGATAAAGTCGTCGTGAAAAATGAAGGCGGGATGAATGTCATGTCCGTATCTTTGCTCCGTCTGTCGGATGATTCTATCGCCTTGTTTTACATTCGAAAAAATGGGGAAGATGATTGCCGCCCGTTGATGCGCATTTCTCACGATGAGGCGCAATCGTGGGGGGATGCGGTCGAATGTATTCCTGAGCCTATAGGCTATTACGTGATTAATAACAGTCGCATCGTACAGCTCTCCGGAGGGCGCCTCGTGATTCCTGCCGCCTTGCACGCACGGCAGGGAGAGCCCTTTCAAGAGCGTGGGATAAGCATGTGCGTACTTTCTGATGATCTCGGGAAAACGTGGTATTTTTCACAGACCACCTTGGAAGCGCCTCGGGAATTTAATACGGGATTCCAAGAGCCGGGTGTTATCGAACTTAAAAACGGGCATCTCCTTATGTGGCTGCGCAACAGTAGCGGTTTCTTTTACCGTTCCATTTCTGAAGACGGCGGAATTACGTGGTCTGATGCCGTCCCCACGGAACTGGCAACTCCAGTATCGCCCCTGTCCGTTTAAAGGATTCCGGGAACGGACGCGTTGTTGATGCTTTGGAATGATCACGCGAATATTGATGAGGCACTGCGAAAAAAGCGCACACCCTTCACGCTTGCTATTTCCACAGACGAAGGGTTGACGTGGCATAATCGGGTGAATTTAGAAGATAATCCCCACGGCTGGTACTGTTATACTGCAATTGCATTTACAGACGAACATGCCCTTTTCGGCTTTTGTGCAGGAGATACCCAAGTTGTACCGGGGCTGAGTCATACACGAATTGGGCGGGTGCCGCTTTCGTGGTTACGGGAGCGGATAGCACTTTAAAAAAAGTGGCAGAGGCGGCCGGGAAATTGGCGCATTGAGATTTAAGGCTTGGAACCGGTCTTGGCGCTAGGTCGAGGATTGCACCTTTACAAATCCCTGTCTATTGCGCTGTCGCGGGCGCTATAAGAAAGGCTTGCTTACTCAAGGCAAGGATAACTCATGTTTGATTATTTATTTTCCTTTGTTGCAGACCATGCGGTCTGGATCCTGCCCGTGATGATTTTTTTCTCGCGGGTCTTGGACGTCAGCATCGGAACGCTCAGGATCGTCTTTCTTAGCCGAGGTATGCGTTTATTGGCGCCTTTATGCGGTTTCTTTGAAGTGCTTATTTGGCTCATTGCCATCAGCCGCATTATGGATAATCTTTCCTCATGGGTAAATTATATCGCTTACGCGGGCGGCTTTGCTGCAGGTAATTTTGTGGGGATGTATATCGAACGCCGTTTGGCGATGGGCTTTCTATCGCTTATGATCATTACGCATAATGACGCGGCTTCTCTTCTGCAAAAGTTTAAACAGAAGCATTTTGGCGCCACCTTGGTGGGGGCGCAAGGAGCACAAGGCAAAGTCCGTGTAATCTATTTGATTATTAAACGAAAAGATTTGTCTTTGGTATCCTCCATTTTGGAGAAACACCAACCGGATGCTTTTGTGGTAACCAATGATGTGCGAAATGCAGCAGGCGGCGTTTTCCCGAGCGACAATTCCGGACTCATGAACTGGCGTAAAATAACAGGCGCTTCGCGAAAAGGAAAATAGCTTCGGTGAGAAAAGAGCCGGATCATAAGATTCTTTTTAAAGGGTGTGAATCAGTGTCATGAAAAGAATTACCGTATCGATTGAAAAACGTACTGAACAACTTTCTGCTTGTTCGCTTTTTGAAGAATTACCTTTGGATATGATTCGTGAAGTGGCGTCCCTTTGTTCTGTACGTATCTACGAAGCGGGCGAACTCTTATTTCGGGAGGGGCAAATTGCAGATGGCTTTTATATCATAGGGGAGGGACAGGTTAAAATTTGTCGCTACGGAGCTGATGGACGCGAACAGATCTTGCATATTTTATCGGGTGTCGAACCTTGCGGTGAAGTCGCCGTATTCGAAGGCGGCGTCTATCCCGCTACCGCTGAAAGTCTAGTAGCTTCTCAAATCCTTTATTTCCGGCGCAGCGATTTTCAAATGCTTGCAGAAAAGCAGCCGGACTTGCTGTTTAATATGCTCGCCATCTTATCCCGGCGCTTACGGCGTTTTGTCGAAATGATCGATGATCTTTCGCTGAAAGAAGTGTCCACTCGATTGGCGCGTCATTTGCTCGAATTATCCGAAGAGTCCGACAACGCCGATGAATTTGAGCTGACTACGACGAAGACCCTGCTTGCAGCGCGATTGGGAACGGTGGCGGAGACGCTGAGCCGAACCCTTACACGGATGCAGCGCCGCGGAATCATTCTTATGAAAGGCAGACGTATCGAGTTGACAAACAAATCGCTCCTTCACGATTTGGCCGAAGGCGACAAGCTATAAAATCTTTTAGTTTGCCGACGCAGTGAAATGCCCTGTATCCCGCGGTATCTTCGGCAGCTGTACACCTTTCACACCCTTAAAGTATTTCAACGCTTCATCACCCTCTATAGTCTCCGAATTGATCTGGGGAAAGAGCTGCAGTAAAAAAATCCTGTTCTTTTTCTGATAAAGGCTCAAGCTATAACCTGAAAGGCTATACATGACTGTCTAGGGTCGATTATGTATAATTAACGGTACAGATAATCTTAACCAACAAAGGAATACGATGATGAAAAGACTCTTTATTTCCATGATCCTTTTGACTTTAGTTCTCTATGCTGCAGCAGTACAGGCCGAATCAAAAGAATCCTTAGCGCATCCCGATAGTGCTGCGTGGGAAAACTTGTTCGCTGCAGATCTTTCAAATGCCGTTAAACCGGAAGGGGTATGGAGCTGTACGGATGGTGAGTTGACTGCAACGAAGGATGAATCCCTTTGGACCGGTCGTGACTATGAAAATTTTGTGCTTGATTTGGAATTTAAGAATGCCGAAGGAAGCAACAGCGGCGTAATCGTGTACTGCAGCGACATGGCGGACTGGATTCCCAATTCGGTAGAGATCCAGATTGCTGATGACCATGCCGACAAATGGGCAGATTCTCCCGCGAACTGGCATTGTGGTGCTGTTTTCGGACACTTGGCACCAACAAAAAATGTGGTCAAAAAACCGGGTGAATGGAATCGTCTCACCATTCGCTGTATGGGTAAAGATATTGAGGTTACTTTGAATGGTGAAGCCGTTGTAGCCATGAATATGGATGAATATACCTCTGCGAAAACCAATCCTGATGGTTCGGAAGTGCCTGCTTGGTTGAGTAAACCGTTGAGTACCCTGCCGACTAAAGGCAGAATCGGATTCCAAGGAAAACATGCGGGTGCGCCAATCTGGTTCCGCAACATTAAGATCAAAGAAATGGAGTGACGCGGCGAGCCCGCTGCCCATCGACAAGCGCAATCATTAAAGGTGATTCGTGCCTGTGCTCAATCATTGTTAGATCATCTTGAAAATTGGGAGAACACCATAATCCCGTTTCGAGATAAGCCTATAGGAGTGATGGACTATGTCCTATGCGATCAGCCAGTATCCGGACGTCAAAGAAATTTATCGTAAAATCGACCGATTGATGGCGCTTCCGCCGGTGCTTATTCGGCGTGATGCGTTGAATGAATATCTGGAGAAATTGAATACCCAATGTGCCCAATCCAAAGCGATGATCACGGAGGCAAAAGACTATATTCCCGGCGGTGTTCAGCATAATCTATCCTTTAACTATCCCTTCCCTTTGGTCATGGATCGCGCCGAGGGCCCTTATCTTTATGACTTAGACGGCAATCGCTACATTGATTTTTTACAGGCAGGCGGTCCCACCGTGCTCGGTTCCAATCCGCCGGCTGTTTTAGAACAAGTCATTGATCTGCTCCGCAAATGCGGCCCCGTAACAGGCTTGTTCCATGAATTTGAATTGAAGATAGCAAAAGAAATTTCCAAGCACATGCCGGCGGTGGAAATGTTCCGCATGCTTGGCAGCGGCACGGAAAGCGTGATGGCAGCCATACGCGTCGCCCGCCTTGCTACGGGAAAGAAATACATTATCAAAATGGGCGGCGCCTATCATGGCTGGTCTGATCAGATGGTTTACAGTTTAAAGCTGCCCCGCTCGCGCCGCTTCGAAGCCCATGGCATTCCCCGCGTCTGCACCAAATACACCGTAGAAGCGGCTCCCAATGATATCGCTTCTCTCGACCGCAAACTCTTCTTCAATCGCTTGCACGGCGGTACAGCTGCCGTATTGGTCGAGCCGGTCGGACCGGAAAGCGGTACGCGCCCCGTGGACCACGAACACAATGAGCAGGTGCGCCGGCTTTGCGACAAATATGGGGCACTGCTTATCTTTGATGAGGTAGTGACCGGATTTCGCGTGGGGCTTGGCGGCGCACAAGGCTATTTTGGAGTCCGCCCGGATCTCACCATATTCGGAAAAGTCGTTGCCGGTGGATATCCCTCTGCCGGCGGCGTGGGCGGTCGGAGAGACCTAATTCAACGGATGGCGGCGGGTTTGGAAAGCGGAAAGAAACGGGCCTATGTGGGCGGTACCTTGGCCGCCAATCCGCTGAGCGCGGCGGCCGGTTATTTCACGATACAAGAAATTGCCGCCACCGATGCCTGTAAAAAAGCGGGCTTGGCCGGCGACCGCCTCACCGAAGGGCTTAATAGGCTTATTGAAAGCCTTAAGCTTCCCTTTGTCGCCTATAATCAAGGTTCTATCTGTCACTTGGAAACGGTGGGCGGTATGTTTATCCGTCTTGAGTATCTTCATATTCTCCGTGTTCTAAAAGAAATCAAGGCGCGCAAATTAGGGATGGAAGAGTATGGAGCTGCCTACACGGCCGAAGGTATTATCAGCTTGGCAGGCAGCCGATTGTATACCAGCTTGGCGGATACAGACGACGTTATCGATGATGCCTTGGGACGTTTTGAAAAAGTATTTAATAAAGTGGATCGATCTGTACTCACAGGAGAACAATAATCATGGACCCCATTACACAAACACAGCAGGCTGTACGAGAAATGGGAATACACCTTGTCGAGACCGGGCTTGTCGTAGGAACCTGGGGGAATATCAGTGTTCGACTTGATGATAAGGTGGTCATTACCCCCAGCGGTGCCGACTACAATCAATTAACCAATGAAGATATTCCGATTATTGATCTGTTGAGCGGCAACCATGTAGGGCCCAAACCCTCCAGCGAAAAAGATTTGCATATAGAGGTCTATCGCCAACGAAAAGAAATCAACGCTGTGATTCACGTGCATTCGCCTCATGCTTCCACCCTTGCAGCAGCTCGGCGTGAGCTGCCTCCCGTACTTGATGATGTCGCCCAGCTAATCGGTCCTTCTGTGCGTGTTGCAGATTATGCCTTGCCCGGGACAAAACGCATTGTGAAAAAGACGATGCGCGCGCTCCGTGGTCGCATGGCAGCGCTTATGGCAAATCATGGAGCAATTTGCTTGGGCCGTGATCTCGACGAAGCGCTCTTGTGTTGTCAGGTTTTGGAAAAAGGATGTAAGGCTTTTATCGAAGCAGAATTTCTAGGCGGCGCAAAAAGTATCAACCGTTTTGAAGCGGTATTGATGCATCAGATTTTTTTGAAAAAATATTCAAAACAATGGAAAGCCTAACAGCAGAGCCTCGTTTATGAGTCTCTAAACATTGATAATTTGACGGAGGAATCATGATGGAGACCGATCCCTATGTGCTTGCCATCGACCTCGGAACCTCCGGCTGTAAGGTCGCTTTAGTATCCAAACAAGGGCATGTGGCGGGTTGGGAGTTTGAGGAGGTAGAGACTACACTGCTCCCTGGCGGCGGCGCCGAGCAGGATCCTGAAGCATGGTGGCAGGCCTTTTTGCGCGCAGGCAGACGGTTGCTTGCCAAGAACGCAGCGCTGGCGGAGAAAGTTATCGCTCTTTGTTCCAGTACCCAAGGGGAGGGCACTGTAGCCGTAGATCGTGACGGAAGCCCCCTAATGCCGTGTATTTTGTGGATGGATACCCGTGGCGTTGCCTATCTAAAACAAATCACCGGCGGACTGATCCGCGTTGCCGGCTATGATCTTTTTAAACTGTATCGTTGGATCCATTTGACCGGCGGCGCTCCCTCGCTGACGGGCAAAGATCCTGCGGCACATATGCTGCTCATCAAATATGCTTTTCCCGACATTTACGCACGAACCTATAAGTTTTTAAATGTATTGGACTTTATGAATCTGCGTCTGACCGGCAGATTCGTTGCCACCTACGATTCTATTACCACCTCTTGGGTCACGGACAATCGAGACCCGACCACCATAGACTACAGCAACGCGCTTATTCGCTGCAGCGGTGTGGATCGTGATAAATTTCCCGATCTTGTTCCCTGCACGGAAAGTTTGGGCCCTTTGCGTTCCGAAGTTGCAGAAGCTTTAGGATTGGCGCAGGGAATTCCCGTAGTCGCGGGATCCATTGATACGACGGCCGCCGCCATTGGTTCCGGCGCTATCGAAGATTACGCGCTTCACCTTTATTTGGGCACTTCTTCTTGGATGGCAGCTCATGTTCCTTTCAAGAAAACAGATATCTTTTCATCCATTGCCTCTTTACCTTGTGCTGTGCCCGGGCGATTTTTAATGACTGCCCTCCAAGCGACAGCAGGCGGCAATCTGAGCTTTTTAAGAGATAAAATTCTCTATCATAAAGATGAATTACTCAGTGAAGCCCAAACGCCCGATGTTTATAAAATAATGGATCGCATCGTTGAAAGAACGCCGCCGGGAAGTCATGGTGTTTTGTTTACGCCGTGGAGTTATGGAGAACGCTCGCCCGTCGACGATCCTTATATCCGTGCCGCCATTCACAATTTATCGCTCCACAATTCACGAGAAGATATTGTCCGTGCTTTCTTTGAAGGCGTTGCTTTTAATAATCGCTGGCTCCTGCGACCGGTGCAACGCTTCCTCGGTAAATGTCCTGAAAGCATTACCTTGACCGGCGGCGGCGCTGCTTCTGATATTTGGTGTCAGATTTTCGCCGATATCCTGGGGCTGACTGTCCGTCAACTAGCGAATCCCATTCAAGTAAACAGTTTGGGCGCCGCCTTTATCGCTTTTGTTGGGCTGGGTATACTACGCTACGAAGAGGCGGCTCAGCTTACCCGTTATAAAGGGACGTACACGCCCAACCCTGAAACACAAGCGCTCTATGACCGCTGCTTCCGTGAGTTCGTCGCGTTGTACAAGCACAATAAAGCGATCTACCGACGTTTAAACCGCGGCGCCGGGCGTTGAACGTGTTAAAATTTCAAAGGACACTTTTTCTGAATATCCTTTTCATGTCATAATAAATCCTTCACCAATACCCATGTTAGTTGTCCCATGTATAGAAAGAAATAAAAATGACCAGATATTTTCAATGGATCCTGATTTTTGTAAGTGTGTTCGTCGTATTGGGCGTGTGGAGCAATGCCGACGAGGCGAAAGAAAGCTGTGAAGAAGGATTCGTTTCCATTTTTAATGGCGTGGATTTGTCTGGATGGGTGGGTGATACGAAAGGCTATGCAGTTGAAGATGGGTGTATGGTCTGCAAGCCGGGCGGCAACATCTACACGGAAAAAGAATATGCCGATTTTATTTTCCGCTTTGAATTTAAATTGACGCCCAGCGCTAATAATGGTGTTGGCATTCGTGCGCCTCTGAAAGGCAGCGCTTCTTATGACGGAATGGAAATTCAAATATTAGATGATCGGCATCCCAAGTATAAAGATCTTCATGAATACCAAGCCCACGGCTCCAATTATGGCGTTGTCCCTGCGAAACGAGATCATTTGAAACCTGTCGGTGAGTGGAATACGGAGGAGATTATCGCCGATGGCCGTCGGATCAAGGTCATACTTAATGGCGTCACCATTGTGGATGCGGATATTGACGAGGCGAGCAAAGACGGTACCATTGACGGCAAAGAGCACCCGGGGCTGAAGAATACAAAAGGACATATTGGATTCTTAGGTCATGGCGATATCGTTTATTTCCGCAACATGCTTGTGAAAGAGCTGGGGAAATAATGATACGGTGTGTGTGATAGATGTGCTACGCCCCCTGAGAAAAAATGCAGATTCGGAGGCAGCGCCTGACAGCCTTTGCGTGCTGCCTCCTTAAAAATAATGTTTCCACCCGGCGGTGATTGCAACACCGTTAAAGTCATATGCGCGGTGGAATGAAAAATTATATCCGCCGTTCAGCACGAAGGCGTTGCGCTCATTGATAGGTATGTCTGCGCCAATATTCAGATTGAGTGTGGTGACCCACCAGTTCTCCCTTTGTTGAAAATTTAAAAACTTGGGCAGCGGCGAGAGTTGTGCTTTGGCTTTCACTTTATAGCCGGCATAATTTTGTGTTAACCGAAACCCAAAGAATGGTTTGGTGTGGCGCAGGTGATCGCGGATCCCCTTGTACCTTCGAGGTTCCGGTATTCCCCAGGGAAAGCCGTCAATGCATAAGCCGAGATAAGCGGAAGAACGAAATATTTCGAAATCGGTGCGCAGCGGCAAGAGCAGTAAGGAACGGTCATTGGCCTTTGTGCGAACGGTGCCGCCGGAATATCCAAAGTGAAAATAGATCGCCCAGTTGGGAGACAATACACGGCCCACAGCAATATCGGGAACCCAAAGC
>JAAYJI010000015.1 GCA_012523015.1 Candidatus Hydrogenedentota bacterium | reverse complement strand
GCCCCGCAATTGTTGTTTCCCGTACGCGTTTAGGAGACCTGGAAGGCGACACGATCATTGGTTGTGGGCATAGCGGCACTATTGTTACTTTAGTTGATCACAAATCTTTGTACCTATTTGCTGCCCTTTGTGCTACAAAACATGCTAGCGTGGCAGCGCAGGCTACAATAGATCTTTTAAAAAAGGTCGGTCCGAAATATCTTCACACGATAACCTTTGAAAACGGTACAGAATTTTCTGCTCATAAATACATTGCTGAAGAATTATCCATAGCGGTGTATTTCGCACGCCCCTACTGCTCAAACGATCGCGCTAGGAACGAAAATACCAATGGGCTTTTAAGTCAATACTTTCTCTAAAAGACTCGTTTTAATACAATTTCCGAAGAGCAGTTATAAAGGGCTATTCAAGATTTAAATAATAGACCAAGGAAAACACTTAGTTACAGAAATCCTGCCGAAGTCTTTTTTCAGGAAAGGGTTGCAATTCGAGTTTGGACCTGGGGAGGTTTGTTTCGAAGTTATGTGGTGTCATATAATTGAAACTTACCGGCGTATCCGGATTCTCTTTATGTATTTTTTGTGGTAAGATACGGTTGGTTGAACATCGCTATGCCACGACATTTATCCTTCCCAGAGTATTTTTTGAACTGCTGAAAAATTTAGATTCACAGTATTTTTTGAATCTCTTAAAGTAATAGATTTAAAAAAACAAGATAGTACCGGCAGGTTACTGCCTTTAGGGCGGCTCTTCGTTGAACGTCAATACACTAATCAGGCTTTATCGTGCACTTATACGTGGGGAACGCCCGAATTATGTTATTGCCTTCGTGACGGGTCGATGCAATCTCAGATGTAGTTATTGTTGTTATGCCGCGCAAAATGTCCGTCCATTTTCTAAGACGAATGAATTGACTTCGGAGCAATGGGCGTCCGTTTTCAAGGGGCTTGACGGGCTTGTTCATTTGACAATAACCGGCGGAGAGCCATTTTTACGCGAAGACTTATCTGATCTAATATGTGCAATGGTACACAGCAGTAAGACGCCGAGAATCAGCATCAATACCAACGGTCTTTTGACAGACAGAATTCTCTCCACACTTGAGGATGTTCTATCGCGTACAACTTGTTTAGATATAGCTCTGGCTGTTTCCATCGATGGATTGGAAGCGGTGCATGACAGGCTCCGTGGATTACCCGGTGCTTATCAGGTTGCTTACAGCACGGTGAAAGGGGCATCGGCGCTGGCGGAACGCCATAACAATCTGACTGTACGGGTGGCTTCGGTTCTCTGTGAAGACAATGCCGATGATTTAGGATCTTTCATTGAAGAGACAGCTGCTTGGCCCATAGATTTTCATGATATCGGACTTGTTCGCGATGTTTCGGATACGGTCCAGCGCAAGTTGGCAAAGACTTATGCCCTATTGACCGAAAGACAGCTTAAACAGGGGTCATTACGTTATTTGGGAGGTTTGGAATGGCGTTTACAACGCCAACTACGGCGTGAGGTGCTCTCGCGGATAAACCGCCCCAAGGGTCATTCTCGCTGTCTCGCAGGAGGTCGGTTGATGGAAGTATTTCCTGACGGTACGATAAGAGGCTGTGAAATGGGCAAGATGTGGAGCGAGTCGGTCATCGTGAACGGCGGCGCAACAGTGATGCCTCTCAAGGATGCCGTTGAACTTCCTGAAGCGGCGCGTTTTCGTCTTCGGGCAGCACAATGCAGTTGTAGTTTTGAATGTGCAATTGCCTGTAGTACCGTGTTTCAACCTCAAAATTGGTGGAGGTTGTTGTTTTGACGGCTTTACCGGAAGTATCGATTATCATTCCGGCCCACAATGAAGTCCGGCGAATTTCCCAATGCTTGGAAGCGCCGTTACATTGTATGGCGGAACGGGGGTGGGAAGTAATTGTCGTTGATGATGCTTGTACGGATGGAACCGGAGACGTTGCCGGCGCTTTGGGGGTAAAAGTGATTGCTTTATCTAAAAATAGAGGCGTTGCTGCTGCGCGCAATGCGGGTGCTCAAGCTGCTTCCGGAGGGATACTTATTTTTTTGGATGCAGATATTATCGTATTAAAAGAAACATTGTATACTCTTTTTGATTACTTGCAGACCCATGATCAAGTCTGTTCGGTCGGCGCTTGCCCCGGTAAAAATCTCAATAAGGTGTGGAGTTCTTGGTTTTTATATCTATTATGTCAATGGTACATTAAATGTTATGTTCGCGCTGATGAAAATGTTTCTTGTTTTCCGTCAGAATGCGGCGCAGTCCGGCGTACGGTTTTTGAGGAAATGGGAGGATTCCCTGAAACGCATGGCGGTGTCGGTATGGAGGAGTACAGCCTCGGTCATTCTATGGAACGTTGTGGGCACCACAATGTTCTTCTTCCCGATATCCAATATTGCACTTACTATAACTCTGTAAGTCAGCGTTGTATAGAATTGGTTGCCCGTACAGCGCGTTGGGTACCTTTATTTCTGCGCCGTCGCCGTTTTGAGCCTGTCGTGGGTTCCAAGATACCTGTATCAGAGATTTTTTCCTGTTTTCTCGTGTTGATGTGCCTCTTATTCTTGTTTGCCGGTATCTTTTTCCATCCCCTTTGGTGGGCGGAGCCTATGTTTTTGTCTGTCCATTTTTTTGTTCAAATACCTTGGCTCTATTATATTTTACGCCACGGGGACGGCGGTATTTATTTGGCGTTTTGGGGCTGGCCCATAACCTTTATTACACATCTTTTCACCGTTTTAGGATTTGCATGGGGGGTGGTGCGTTTGCTTTGGCGTCGTGATGTGAGACGTAGGGAAAAGGCTGTGTAAGATCCCATAGTCCTTTTTTACTGTTCTTTTGAATCCGGGCGTGTGCAAAAGTAAATATGTATTTGTTGTCTGTATTGTGTTATAAACAGGAGAGGTGACTTAATATTGACCTTGGTAAATAAAAGGAGTATTTACAGTGAAACTTGTTCTTCCCGGGCTTTTGCTTGCTATGCCGTTTTTTTCTGCTATGGGCGAACCCACGCTCACCGTCGTCACCTATAATATCCATCATGCCGAAGGTCTTGACGGTGTCGTTGATTTGGATCGGATTGCAGGTATTTTGCGTGCCCTTGATCCCGATGTGATTTTCTTGCAGGAGATCGACCGTAATCTTTCGCGCACAAGCCGACAGGATTTTCCCGCTCTTTTTTCCGAAAAATTAGGGATGGAAGTCTTTTTTGAAGCCAATTATCTTTTTGATAACGGCGAATATGGAAATGCTACCTTGACACGGCTGCCCGTCAAGGAGCATGAAAATATAGCGCTGCCCAACCCGATGAATGTGGAGCCTCGCGGTTGCTTGCGTGTGACCGTCGAATGGGAGGGACAGCTGATTGATGTGATGAATACGCACCTTGGCTTGAAAGGTCAAGAGCGTTTGGCGCAGGCAGAGGCGATCGTCGCCCGCATGAGCGACCGCCCCATTATCCTTGGCGGCGATATGAATGAGAATTTGACGGCTCCCGCGTTGCAGCGTTTTACGGCAAAGCTGAAGGACACGTTGATCGAAGACGCCGACGGCAAGGGTAATTCTTTTCCGGCTGAGGCACCACGGCGCAGAATTGATTTCATTCTTGTGTCGGAAGAGTTTGAAGTCCTGTCATCTTCCATGGTGATCAATGAGGAAACGCGCGTCGGATCGGATCATTTGCCTTATGTCACGACACTGCGCCGTGCCGGTGCTGCGAAGGCGGAGGACGACGGGGAGAAGTAGACGACCGAGTCAGAGAACAGCGGCAACGATAAGGGGATTGCTGTTCGTGTGTGCCCGCTACTTGTTGCGTGCCTTGATTTCTTCGATGGCACGCTGCAAGACAAGATCTTTATTCTTTAAGAAGAACTCGGCACAGGTGTCCATGTTAATGGGCAGGTCAATATCCGGCGTGACACGGCTTTTCATATTGCTTGTAGTCGCGATGCGTATGGCATTGGTGCTGTCTAAATATCTGCCGATAGGATAGGTGACCCGATAGCCGCCGGGCATGGTGATTTGTCCGCCGGGATAGCTCCAAGAACCATCGGTGCCCGAGAAACCAATTAAGGCGACATTGGGCAGTTG
>JAAYJI010000014.1 GCA_012523015.1 Candidatus Hydrogenedentota bacterium | reverse complement strand
ATTCCAAACATGTCTGCCTCCGCCCGTGGACATGATGCTCGCCAAAGTCAATATTTCCGCTTCCGAATGGATCCACGAAACTGGCGGTGACCGAATCTCCCAAAACGATATCTCACTCTTTCATGTCCACCATCATCATGTCCCCATACCCAGCCATTATGAAGGTCCCACAGGGTGGTGGCCCGATGCCTTGCCCCCCTTGAAAGCCTTTTCTGCTGAAGCAGGAAGAACAACGCCGGGTTGGGTTACCGTCTACGCGCGCCCCGGTGCGGCCCCGGGCATTTATCGCGGGTCAATTACCGTTTCTGCTGCCAATGGCGGCCCTTGGGAATTGGGACTCGAACTGACCATCTACGATTTTGAACTGCCGACCATTCCGACGCTTAAAACCGATTTCGGCTTTTCCATGGAATCAGTATCCCAATATGCGTCGTCCATAAATGCCAGTCCCGACAGAATCGCACGAGGCTTCCTTGAAAATGCACTCATGCACCGGGTGACTTTACATGAGCTGAGCCAAATGCCCGGAATCAGCAGCAATTATGCGGCAGACTTAGCCCGTTATGAACAGCGGTTAGATTTCCTGCTCAAATCGGGACTCTCCACCATTCATGTGCCGGCGAATCTGTTGGACGCTCCGGAACAACTTCGTGCTGCCAACGCTTTCGTAAAAAGAAAATCGCTCAGCAACAGAGCCTTCACCCAGCTGGCCATCGAACCGGAAGAGCCGGCGTGGAACCGTATTTTGGAAAGCATGGAGATTTGGGAAGAAAACGCGCCCGATATTCCGATAACGGTGAGTACGCAGGGGCTACGTCCTTTCATCCCGCCCTTTTTGGACATTTGGTCTTTGCACGCACAAGTCTTTGATACGACTCACAACGCGGCAATACTCAAGCGTGCTTCAGAAAACGGAGAAGTCTGGTGGTATGTGAACCATACACCGCCGCGGCCCTACGGCAATTTCTTCTTGGACTTTGCCGGTATTGAACATAGAATTTTATTCTGGCAAACATGGGCGTTGGGATTACGGGGCATGCAATATTGGAATGTGAATTATTGGCTGGACAATCAAAATCCCTACGACAGTGTCCTCGATATTACTCCGGTGAACGGGGATGGCATATTGCTCTACCCCGGCGCCGATGGTCCCGTGAACTCTATCCGTTGGGAAATTATCCGTGACGGCATTGAAGATTTCGATTATTTTACGCTCTTCATGGAACGGGTACGTGCCTTGAAAGGTATCCCCGGGCATGACACGCTGCTGAAAGAAGCGGCTGACGCATACAATCTCCATGATATTGTTCCCAGTTTAGTCTCTTTTACGCGTGATCCTGAAGTGCTGTTGAAAAAACGGGAGGACATTGCGCACATGATTTTGAAAATGGATCAGGTATTAAAGCGAAGCTATTAAAGTAAATCCGAGACCAAATTCACCCCGGATTTTTAAGCCATATTATTTTGTTAAGGATGTTAACTTTCTACCAAGAAAGGCCTCGCAGTACACAGAAACTGACAGCGACTTCTGAACACAAATAAATCAGTCAGAAATTGACTTTTTAAGCACAGCACTGTATTATAATTTTTAAGAATTGGATCGTGGAGCAGCAGCGGTAATTCAGAGCACGAAGTCATTGTCCTTCTATATTTCCCTCTTTGCAGGAGAATGATATATAAGCGATTATATGTTATTGCTGCGAAATAATGCTCATAATTTACGATAAAAAAACACAACAGAATATAAGGTAACCAGATTATGAAATTTACAGTAATTGGCGGCGGTAGTTCTTACACGCCCGAATTGTTGGATGGATTATTTTCACGCTTAGATCAGATTCCTGTATCTGAAGTTTGGCTCATGGATCAGGATGAAGAGCGCCTGAAAATTAATCGTGATTTTGCCGAACGTATGGCGTCACGGCACGGCAACCCTTTCCGTGTCTTCAGCACGAGCTCGCTTGACGAAGCGGTGACCGATGCCAAATATGTGGTTACCCAAATTCGTGTAGGGCAAATGGGTGCTCGCATAGCCGATGAAAAACTTGGATTAAAATACGGTATTGTCGGACAGGAGACAACAGGGGTGGGCGGTTTTGCCTGCGCATTGCGCACCATCCCCCGCATTCTGGAAGTGGCACACAGAATGGAAGAGCTTTGTCCTAACGCCTTCTTGATCAACTTTACCAACCCTGCCGGCATCAACACGGAAGCGGTGCTAAAGCACAGCAAGATACGGACCGTGGGACTGTGCAATGTGCCCATTGGTATGATTATGGACGTTTCCAAACATCTCGGATATGACCCCCAACGTGTGACCATGGACTATGTGGGATTGAACCATTTGTCGTGGGTACGTCATTTTTACGCAGACGATCAAGACATTACAGCGGCGGTATTGGAGAAATTTATCGAACACGCCCGTCATGAATGGGAAGAAGATGATACCCGTGAAAACATGATCGAAGCCATTCGAAGCCTCAACATGTTTTGTAACTACTACCTCCAATATTTCTACAGCACCGATACGGTATTGCGTACATTAAAAAACAAAACGCGGACCCGTGGCGAAGAAGTGGTGGAAGTGGAAGACGCCTTATTCGAGAAATATCGGAATCCTGAATTGACCGAAAAACCTGAAGAATTGGGCAAGCGCGGCGGCGCCCATTATTCTACTGCAGCCTTCCTGCTCATAGACGCTATTGAAAATAACCGGGGATCACGTCAGGTTGTTTGCTGTCGCAACAATGGCGCTGTGCCCACCTTTGATGATGATGTGTCTGTGGAAGTCTCTGCCATCATCGACAGTAACGGCGCAAAAGCGGTACCCCAGGAAGGGCCCGAACCGTCTATTCGCGGATTGATGCAACTGATTAAAGCCTATGAAACGCTCACCGTTGAAGCGGCCGTCAAAGGCTGCCGTGAGTCCGCTTATAAAGCCTTGCTCTTCCATCCGCTTATGCCCAACGCCCTCGGATGCCGTGCCCTTCTGAATGATCTGTTAGAAATTAACCGCCCTTATTTGCAAGGGACTTTCTTTTAACCTCCGAACAACACCGAAAGGATCGGGAATGACCGCAGCTGTTGTATGTGAAACATCTCTCGCAGATCGAGGCCCTGACACCCGTGGCAAAGTTCGAGATATTTATGATTTGGGTGACCGTTTGCTCTTGGTTGCCACCGATCGTATCTCCGCCTTCGACTGGGTAAACCCGGTGGGCATCCCAGACAAAGGGCGCATCCTCACACAAATTTCCCTGTACTGGTTTGAACAAATGGCGAACTTATGCAGAAACCACCTTATCTCTGCTGATATTGCCGATTTTCCGGAGCCTTTTCAAGAACAGGCAGAAATCTTCGCGGGCCGCTCGTTGCTCGTTCATAAATGCGAGATGCTGCCTATCGAATGTGTAGTGCGCGGCTATCTTGCCGGCAGCGGACTCAAAGAATACAAAGAATCCGGCACAGTTTGCGGTATCCCTTTGCCTGCAGGACTCGTGGAAGCGGACAAACTCGACGAGCCTATCTATACCCCTGCTACCAAAGAAAGCGACGGACACGACATCAATATCAGCCCTGAAGAAGCAGGTCGAATCATCGGCGAAACACTGAACGAACAAGCTGCTGCTTTGGCTATTGCCATTTATAAACGGGGACATGACCTTGCCGCAGAAAAAGGAATCATCCTCTGCGACACCAAGTTTGAATTTGGTCTCCTTGATGGCGAACTCGTTTTGGCGGATGAAGTGTTGACCCCTGATTCCTCGCGGTTTTGGCCTGCCCAAAGCTATGAAGCAGGAAAAGCGCAGCCCAGTTACGATAAACAATTTGTGCGCGATTATTTGGAAGCCATCTGTTGGGATAAGAATTCGCCTCAGCCTCCGCTTCCCGCTGAAATCGTTGAAAAAACGCGGGCGAAGTATATGGAAGCTTACCAACAGCTCACAGGCAGAGTGGCGCTCTGATTTTTCGACATTTTTTAATGTCTCTGATAAGCAGATGTTTCGATTCCTCTTTATAGCCCTTTCATTACGACCTTGAAAGTGCCAATAAACTTAAGAAGAAATCGGTTTGACACACGATGATATTATTTGCTAAACTATGCATTACAAATTGAGCGGGAATAACTCAGTGGTAGAGTGCAACCTTGCCAAGGTTGAAGTCGCGGGTTCAAATCCCGTTTCCCGCTCCATTTTTTTTTCTCAATCGGGCCGTTAGCTCAGCCGGTAGAGCAGGTGACTCTTAATCACAAGGTCACAGGTTCGAATCCTGTACGGCCCACCATGAGGTAACAATACGCGCGTCAAGTGGAATGGAGGGTAGTTTCACCACATTCCACTTTCACAATAAGCTTTAGATCAGGGCTCATAACCCCCTTCAAGATGTTCCCTACAGTTGTATTGGGCGAGTGGCGGAATTGGCAGACGCGCTGGATTTAGGTTCCAGTACTTTACGGTGTGCGGGTTCAACTCCCGCCTCGCCCACCAGCCCCAACCGAATTGGAAGTGAGATCACTCATGACAGAACATGAAAAAGAAATCTCCGAAGAAACTTCTGTAAATACAGAAGAAGTTGCAGATGTGGCAGAAAGCGAAAGCACAGAAACAGAAATAGAAGATGTGTCTGCAGCTGAAGAAGCAATTACGGATGAGAGCGTTGAAGAAATTGGCGAAGATGAGTTCGAATGGACTGAAGAGCCAATTTTTGAGATAGAAAACAAAGAGGCGTGTATGTGTGAGGTCAAAGTCACCATACCTGCAGCCAATTTAAAAAATACCTTGGACACCGTTTACGACGAATTCAACAATGACGTCCAAGTGCCGGGCTTCCGTCGCGGCAAAGCGCCACGCAAACTTTTAGAACGGCGTCTGGGCAAATTTGCCAAATCCACGGTCGTCGAAAGGCTCGCTGACGCAGCATCACGCAAACTTCAACGGGATCACAAGCTGCATCCCATCTCAGATGTCGATGTGGAAGGCCTGGAAGAGCCTGAAGAAATCGTAGAAACCGAAGACTTGGTCTATACCCTCAGTTTTGAAGTGGCGGGATCTTGTGATCTGGCAGACTACACCCAGTTCATTTTGGAACCACAAGAAGTTGAGGTAACCGATGAACAGTTAGACGCTTCCGTGGAACAACTGCGTATGCGTCTGGGCCGCTTTGAACCGCTCACCGAAGGTGAAGCTCAAGACGGCGACCAGGTTATTATTGATTTTAACGGCACTATCGACGGCGAAGCCTTTGAAGGTAATAGCGCCGAAAATTATCCCTATATTCTTGGCTCCGGACGCTTCCATGAAAATATGGAAAAAGCCTTATCCGGCGCTGTCGTTGACGGTGAATTAGAAGCTGAAGTACCTTTTGACGCGGACTATAATATTAAAGCCCTCGCCGGTAAAACGGCGCTATTCAAGATTAAGGTCAACGAAATTAAACGGCGTGTGCTTCCTGAACTGGACGATGAATTCGCCAAAAAAATCGGTTACGATACGATGGATGCTTTAAAAGAATCCATCAAAAACGATCTTGTTAAGAGCAGTGAAAACATGGTTCGCGAAAGTCTGCGCCAAGAAATGCTGAAAAAAATTGTGGATGAAAGCAGCTTCGAACTTCCTAAAAATACACTGGCAAAAATGGCTGACGCCCGCTACAATGAAAAAGCCAACGAATTAACGAGTCAGCATGTTTCCTCGGAAACTATTGAAGAGCAACAGGAACAGATTAAAGCCGAAGCTGAAGAAGAAATGACGTTTGACATGAAAACCAGTTACGCCATAGATGCTGCTGCTAAAAAAGAATCAATTACGATTTCGGAAGAAGACGTTGATTCCTATTTGCGCGACATGAACAGCGGCGGCGGCGAAGAAATGTTTCAACTTCTTAAAGCCAGATTTCTCAGCGAAGAAAATATTTCCAACTCAACCTATCATGTTCTTCAGGATAAAACGCTGGATGCACTTATTGCCAAGGCTACCGTTAAGCCGATCCCTAAGGATGAATGGATAAAAAAGCATAGCGAAGAGACATCCGATGATGAGGAATCCAAACAAGATGACCAGTCATAAGAGTTCGGACAGGACCATTGAACGGGCTTCCGACATTTTAAATGCCATACCTGATCTCGGTGGGCGGACGCCTATTGATCCTCAAGCCGTTACCATCTATCAACAGACCAGCAGAGGGGAACGTGCCTACGATATCTTTTCCCGACTTTTAGAAGATCGTATTATTTTCTTGGGCTATACGATTGATGACGCCGTCGCGAACTATGTCATTGCACAATTACTTTTCCTCGAAGCTGAAGATCCTGATAAAGACATCAATATTTATATTAATTCTCCGGGCGGCAGTGTCACGGCAGGGCTGGCCATTTACGACACCATGCAATATGTGCGCCCAGACATCACAACCATCTGCATTGGTCAGGCTGCAAGCATGGCCGCCGTACTCACCGCGGCCGGTGCTAAAGGAAAACGATTTTCCTTGCCCTATTCACGCTTCCTCTTACACCAATTAATGGGCGGCGTCCGAGGACAGGCAACGGATATCGAAATCCAAGCCAGAGAAATCGTGCGTATTGGTGAAATGATTGACGAGATCCTTGTCAAACATACCGGTCAAAGCCTTGACGTGATTCGCCAAGACAGTGACCGCGATTTCTTCATGGGCGCCTATGAAGCCCAAAAATATGGACTAATTGATGAGGTGTTGGTGCGCAATCCTGCACTGGAGTCCCGTTGACCTGTTCTCCCGCGTATGACCCGAGGCGTCGTTGATCGACACCACAATATATTGTTGACGAACACGTCACAAAGTGCTATAATAACACATAATGTAGTACTCAGTGTTCCGGTATTATTGGGTTATTTCTGAACAGCAGAAGGAGACAAAATCCGATGCCACCTAATCAGCGTTCAAGAATGAACGCCCCCACATGCTCTTTTTGCGGGAAACGCCATGACGAAGTCAATAAACTGGTTGCAGGTCCCGATGTCAATATTTGTGACGAATGTGTACGACTCTGCAGCGATATCGTGGCAGAAGACCGCGCAAGACGTAAGGGCGGCCGTGCTATTCATGTTCCTACCCCTCAAGAAATCAAAGACTTTCTTGAGGGGTATGTGGTAAGCCAAGAACGTGCTAAACGCATTCTTGCCGTTGCTGTTCACAATCATTATAAACGTCTTGCTACAGGCGCTGAAATTGATGGCGTTGAATTGCAAAAAACCAACGTCTTGTTGATCGGTCCTTCCGGTACGGGTAAAACCTTGCTCGCCGAAAGCTTGGCGCACATGCTGGATGTACCTTTCGCTATCGTTGACGCCACGACCCTCACCGAAGCCGGCTATGTGGGTGATGACGTTGAAAATGTCATTCTCAAACTTTTACAAAATGCCGACTTCGACTGTGCCCGAGCGGAAACCGGTATCGTCTATATTGATGAAATCGACAAGACTGCCAGAAAAAGGGACAGCCCTTCCATTACACGAGACGTTTCCGGGGAAGGCGTACAGCAGGCTTTATTAAAAATAATTGAAGGAACCATTGCCAACGTGCCGCCCCAAGGCGGACGCAAGCATCCCCAGCAAGAGTGTATTCAGGTAGATACCCGTAATATTCTCTTCATCTGCGGCGGCGCTTTTAACGGCTTGGAAGCTATTATACGTAAGCGTACCGGCAACAACCTGATTGGCTTTAACTCCCCTCAGAAAACAAAGGAGGAGCATCGAATCGGTGATATCT
>JAAYJI010000013.1 GCA_012523015.1 Candidatus Hydrogenedentota bacterium | reverse complement strand
CCATACGAACAGCGCGCCAGAAACGATTACCCGTCTCCTCGATATGGACGTGGAGCCCTTCTTGATTACGGCTTCCCTCGAGGCGGTATTGGCACAGCGGCTTGTTCGTGTGTTGTGCCGTGCCTGCCGTGAGCGCTATGTGCCGGAAGCGGAGGAGATGGATGAGCTCGGTGTGCCTGCCGCCTATCGCAAAGACCCGAAATTTGTGCTCTACCGTGCGAAAGGCTGCGCCGCCTGCGATTATGTGGGCTATATGGGCCGTACGGGCTTATACGAGATTATGTTGGTGGATGAGACGGTACGGGAACTGATTTTGGAACGCGCCATGGCCCACGAGCTGCGCCGCTATGCACGCAAAAAACAGGGCATGGTCATTCTGCGCGAAGAGGGATTGATCAAGTGTGTACAAGGGATTACAAGCCCTGCAGAAATCATCTCGAAAACAGACCGCTATGAAGATTAGGAGTTATCGCTATGCCTAAATATGCGTATAGAGCCTTGAATCGGGAAGGAAAGCAGCAGTTCGGCATTATTATGGCTGACACACAGGCCCTCGCACTCAACGACGTGCGCAGTTTGGGGCTCTTCCCGACGCATATCAAAGAAGCGACGCGCGCCGATGAGCGGCGGGCGCTGCGCCAAGGCAAAGGGGGCATGAACGAGTTTTATTTCGGCGGCGTCAAAGCCAAAGAAATCGTGGTGATGACCCGTCAGCTCTCCACGCTCATTGACGCGGGACTGCCGCTGCTGCGCTGTATCAACGTGTTGATCGCACAGCTGAAAGCGTCGAAGATGCGCGATATTCTGCGTGAAGTGTCGGCAGACATTCAGGGCGGCGCTACCTTCGCCGAGGCGCTGACCAAACACCCCAAACAATTTGACCGGCTCTATGTGAACATGGTGCGCGCCGGTGAAGTGGGCGGTATGTTGGAAGAAGTACTCCAGCGTCTTGCCATATTCATGGAACGGCGGCAGGCGCTGAAACGGCGCGTACAAAGCGCCATGATCTATCCGGTGGCGGTGATCGTCATCGCCATGGGTATTGTGACCTTCTTGCTTGCGAAAGTGGTGCCCGTCTTCGCGGAGATTTTTACCGAGTTTGGCGCGGAACTGCCCGCGCCCGCCCAATTCCTCGTGAATGCCGGTGACTTTGTGCTCTACAAGTGGTGGATTGTCGTCACCATCTTTTGTTGGATCACCATCGGTATTAAACTCATGACAAAATCAAAGCAGGTGAAGCGCGTCTTTGACCGCGTCATTCTGCGCGTGCCCCTTGTGGGGGACTTGATTGTCAAGGTTGCTGTGGCGCGCTTTTCACGTACGCTGGGTACCTTGATTACCTCGGGCGTGCCCATCTTGCAGGCGTTGAAAATTACGCGCGAAACCATTGCCAACGAAGTGATCCAAAACACGGTGGACAATGTCTATGACAGCGTACAGGACGGCTGTACCATTGCCGCGCCCTTGGATGAAAGCAAGGTCTTCCCCGCCATGGTGGTCAACATGATTGACGTGGGCGAAGAGACGGGCGCTTTGGACGCCATGCTTTCCAAGGTGGCCGATATTTATGATGCTGAAGTTGAGGCGGCTGTTGAAAATATGCTCTCGTTGATGGAGCCCATGATTATCATTGTTCTTGGCGGTATAATCGGTTTTATCGTTATTTCGCTGTATTTGCCCATTTTCTCGCTGGGCGATGCCATTTCAGGAACATGACAAGAAACCGAACATCAAGATTATTGTGAAGTTAGTTCACATTTTAAGCCCGTAATGCGGTACACTTATAAGGCAGGTACTGCGCGCTACAGTGACTGTAAAGTGAGTGCTGTATCCGCAATATAACTGAAATAAAGAACAATAATTGGACAGGTATTCTTAATGAACCGCTTAACGTGATGGCGGTCAAAGGAGGACAAGTAATGAAAGGTAAAAGAGGTTTCACTCTCGTGGAATTGCTCGTGGTTATGGCGATTATCGCCATTCTCGCGTCCATTGTCGTGCCCAACGTGGTGAGATACATTTCCCGTGCACGGCTGACGCGGGCAGTCTCTGAAGTAAACGGCATGCAGCTGTCTTTGACCGCTATTCTTACCGATGCCGGGCGCGGCAATCTTACCCAATTGTTTGCAAAAAGTGCGGTTACAGAAGCCGGTTTTTGGCCCACAACGACCGACAATCCAAACCTTTTCAATCCGGAAATGTTCGAGAAGGCACTTGATCTCTATACCCGACTTACCTATGATCTGATTCGGATGGGCCGTGATTGTCTGCGTTCCAGTGCCGGGTCTGACGTTCAAGCTTTTATGCAGCATGATCTGCTCGCGAAATTGGGCACAAATTATATGGATGTCGGATTAGATCCTTGGGGTCAGGTCTATCGTATATGGCCGGGTCCGTGGCGTTTTTCCACAGTCGGTCTGGTTAGTCCCAAACGTTGGCCCATTCCTTTCCGTATTTTTAGTGTAGAGGCTTCGTCAGGCTCAGGAGCCAGCAACTTCGCTGTAAAGAAAGATGAGTACATGCTCAGAGGCGGTGTGCGCGAAGACCTTATCGCAGACGTCTTTGCCGGCATCATTGAAGACTATGAGACATGGCCGAGCCGTGTCGGTCTGCCTGCGGAAGCCAATAAACCCTTCTATATCTGGTCCTATGGCAATAACAACATGAACAGCCAGATGTTATACCGTGGTGTTTATGCAGAAGATCCATTGGATGCTGACAACGGTTGGTACAATGTAGATGAAGATGGTTCTATTGGCGGCGGCGACGATATTAACAACTGGGATAGCGGCACGAGCTGGCAGCGCTTCTATCAATAAGATTCTTTTTTTGGGGCGGCATGGCAGGATGTTATTACCTGCCATGCCGTGTCGAAGCCTGCGGCCGCAACGATGATTCTTGCCGCAGTCTATGAGTTAGAATCTGTGGCGCGCGCCGAAAGCGGTGCCGCCTTTTGTTGGCTGCAGAAATAGGATGATGTAACCCGTGAGATCTAAAGCCTTTCCATACAAGAAGCCCCTTCGAAAAAGACCGGGATTTACCTTGGTGGAATTGCTCGTCGTTATAACGATTATCGGTATTTTGACGGGCATCGGTCTTCTCGCAACGACTTTTTTCGCAAAAGACGATGTACGCGCTACAGCACGGATCATTTACACCATGCTTCGGGCGGCACGGGTCTATGCGATGGCCTATAATGTAGAAACCGCCGTCGTTTATAGTTTGGACAATGCCGTTAATCTCGACGCTAACGGCGTTCCTCACCCGAATGTTATCGAGGACAGTATCCGGACAGATGGAAACGCGCCCTTGACGCTGCGCAGCATCCGTTCAGCCACTTTAATGTATCGTATCCCCGATGCTTTTAACGCGCGGCCCAATTTTCCCGACGATGTAATTGTGGGCAGGGATATGAACGCGCAAAGCGCGGAGCTTGTGTCTTGGGATGCAATCGGAACCTTCGTGCCTATCGGCGGTGAGGGCGATCCAAAACCCCTTCCCGACGGCTATAGTCTCTTGCTCTTCCTTCCAATACCAGAGTATGAGCTTGAGGCTATACTTCACCCTGAGGACGAGGGCGAGGGAGAGGGAGAGGAATTGAAAGAACTAACTTTTGCCGCCGAGCCCGTGTATCAGATGGATTGGGGGCTGATACATGATTATTCGCCGGAGAAACGAGATATGCTGATGGACTATAATCAGCAGATGGATCGGTGGATGCGGGACGGATCGACGGGACCGTTTCGCTCGGGGCTGGCGCAAATCGGCATATCGCAGGTGTACACCTATCCGTTGTCCATAGAACTGCTCGAATCGGGAGAGTGGGACATTCAACGGGACTTGATACGCCCCCATATGGCCCATGTTTTTAAGCCTGATGGAAGTCTGAAAAGCCGAATTAATCAAGAGCGCTATCGTATGTTGGTGGGGCCCGAACCTGATGCGATGGTGGAGGATCGCGTGATGGTGATCGGAGAGGATAAGTATCTGCCTGTGGGCATTTATATTGAAATCAATCAATCTACGGGGGCAGTGAATTTAGGATCATGAACACGGTAACCATGAAAAACACAAATCGCGGCGGTTTCAGCTTGGTGGAAGTGCTGGTGGCGTTGGTCATTGTCGCCGTCGGTATCGTGTCCATTTTGCTGATCTTTCCCATGACCTTGGAGAGACAACGCGTCAATAATCTGCGCAGCGTGGCGGGCAAGACAGCGCAGACTGAATTAAACCAAATCAAAGCGAGCGATGCAAACCAAAACTTTTTTGACTGGCTTGCCGACAACAAGCTTGTTTTCGTCAACCCTGAGCAGCACTTTGAATCGGAGTTTATTCAAGCTCAGGTCGTTTCCTGTCATTCCATGGGCGAATATAACCGAGGATTGTATCGTGTCACCCTAGGCTTGCGTCTATGGGATAACCGGATGGAGTACTACACGACTTATGTCACCGATCGTTGAGTACAACTATAAATCACGGCACGGCTTCACCCTTTTGGAATTGCTGGTGTCGATGGCTATATTTGTCGCGGTGATCGGCAGCGTCTTGACCATTTTCACGAGCGTGACCAATACGGTACGGCGCTCCTACCGCACCATGGATGTCTATGAAAATGCACAAGCTGTTTTTGCTGTTATTGAACGGGATGTAAGGCGTAGTTTCTCGTACTCTAACAATCCCGATGGCTTCAAGTTTTATGGGGAGCCTTACGGCTTTTCCATGGTCGGTATTTCGTCGGACAATGAGCTTGGAAGGCTAAGCTATGTGGTGCATCCGGATACGTCGCGTATGGATCCAACCAGCGAGCGCGGGGAACAGATAACCTTGTTTCGGCCTTGGTCGTATCTGGCGCAGCCTAACCCCGCTGCACCGGGCTATTATGATCTGGGGGCTTATTATAATCTGACCGGCGACTATATCGAATTGGAAGTGGAAATCATTTACGGGCTCCTTCTTCGCGTTTACGAAGACGGTATTTCCAATCTCAATAATTTTCCGTGGATCAATAGAGTTCTCGAGGATGAGCGGTTGAAGGAACCTGTTTTGGCATCCCATATGCCGCAGTCCCGTATTGAAACATTGCTCAACGATGCTTCAAGTGCCTCTAGCCAAGAATTCCCCCTGTTATCCCGATATCTGTGGGCGCTCATCGATAGCATGGATCAGCTAACGGTTGGTATTCCCGCTGCCACGCAGCGGCTTATCGAACAGTCTGAAAAAAATCACTATTGGATCCAATTGCTTCAAGGTCCGGGAATCCCTTCTGTACCTTGGGATCTATGCAATCTTTGGTGGTCAGAGAATGTGGATCGATTCTGGTTTGACCACAAAAAACCTTCGGGACTTAAATTTCCGAATGAGGAAAAAGATGAGAATCGCCGGTTTTTGTGGGACTATGTGGTGGCACGGGATTTCGTGATGATGAGTTTTCTGCTTGATCCGGCAACGGGGCAGCGTATCATCACCGAGGATGGACAATTTGTCCCTGTGGCAGGTCCGAATCCGTATCTATTCAACAGTGCTGCCGACTACCGATATTTTGATCCCATCTTAAAATATGCGGTGGAAGAAAGAGGCAAGCGTAAGACCACCTTTAACACGCTCTATGATTTGGATTTCCCCATGGCACAAGCACAAGGCGCCGGCGCTTATCAGGTGCTGAGCAGTCTTATTATCGGCAATGAGGTGCAGTCTAACCCGCAAGCCATGAATCATGCCCTTTCCGTCATGATGGAGGATCGACAGTTTTACGATTTAGGATCGCCGCTGCAGCCCCGTTCGCCCGTTTCTCTTGATCTCTGTTTTTGGGTGGTAGATGAATCCTCCGCGCAAGGGGGGCCCTTGGATATTCATCGTTTTTCTCAAACGATTTTTCTGCATACGGGCTATAAACGCAGCAGCCGTTCCGTACGCTAATCGCTTTTCCCGCTTCGCTCGAGCGGTGTTGCGGGCAGCCCATTCCGCTGTGGCAAAGAAATTTTCAGCGGATACAGGTGTATCAGAGGGTAGAATTGGCGTATAATTCTCTTAACACGGTTAACGCGTTTTCCTCCGGCTGCTTTTAGGCTGAGAAAAGCCGCCCCCTTTGAAAAGACTGTGGGATAGACGCGTGAACAGCTGTTACATTCATCAGTCGCGCAGGCAGTATTCCGGGAGTCTTTTGTCCGTGCGGCGGTCTGTACCAAGGCCTCATCTTTTGTGTGCCGTCATCCCGGCAGTGTTGACGTGCCGCCTTTTAATCGGAACTCAAAGAGAAAGTAAAGTCATGAAAGCAAATAAAGACGCAGTAAACAGCGCGACCCATCGTCTTGAAAAAGACAGTCTCGGAGAACTTCCCGTTCCCGCAGAAGCCCTGTATGGGATTCATACGGAACGGGCGCGTCAAAATTTTGTGTTGGCGAAGCGTCCCGTTCATCCCGAACTCATCATCGCCTTTGGCGTGGTTAAAGAAGCTTGTGCCCGCGCCAATCAGCAGATCGGCGTCTGGCAGGATGCGCCCGAAAAGAGCGAGGCGATTATTCGCGCTTGTTCGGAAGTGGCTTCGGGATTGTTGAGCGAGCACGTTATTGTGGACGCCCTGCAGGGCGGCGCAGGCACCAGCACGAACATGAATGTGAATGAAATCATCGCCAATCGGGCGCTGCAGCTTCTTGAGAAAGCGCCGGGCCGTTATGATCTGGTTTCCCCCTTGGAAGATATTAATCGGCATCAATCGACGAACGATACCTTCCCCACCGCCTTGAAACTTGCCGTCATCCGCTTGATCCATCGCCTTGAAGGGCAATTGAAGATGCTCCACGATGCTTTTTGCGAGAAGGCGCAGCAGTTCGACGGGATCATTAAGATGGGACGTACCGAGTTCCAAGATGCCGTGCTTACCACGCTGGGACAAACAATGGGCGCTTTTGCTGCGGTGGTGCAGCGCGATTGTCAGCGTATGGGGGCTGCGGAAGCGGCGCTGTTGTCTGTCAATCTTGGGGGTACCGCTATCGGCACAGGTTTCGGCGCGCCGCCGCCTTATCTCGCCCAGGTTGTGGATCACCTGAAAGAATTGAGCGGCCTCGAATTTAGTCAAGCGGAAAACCTTGTTGACGCCACGCAAAACGCCGATGCTTTCATTGAGGTGTCGGGGCTGTTAAAGACCTGTGCCTCCTCCTTGCTCAAGATCGCCACCGATTTGCGGGTCATGTCCTCCGGTCCTAATACGGGCATTGGCGAAATTAACTTGCCGCCCATGCAGGCAGGTTCGTCCATTATGCCGGGCAAGGTAAACCCCGTTATCCCGGAAGCGGTCAGTCAAGTGGCTTTTCTGATCATGGGTTATGATCTCACCATTACGCAGGCCTGTGCACGGGGCGATTTAGAACTGAACGCCTTCTTGCCCTTAACGGCGGATTGTCTGCTCTATGGCATCGATCTGCTCGTGCAGGCATGTCAGACGCTGCGCACCCGCTGTGTGCAGGGCATTACCGCCAATGAAGATCGCTGTAAAGAACAGGCGGAGGTCGCGCTGTCCACGGCGTCCATATTGCTTCCTGTGCTGGGCTATGAAGGCGCCCATAAGGCGGTGAAGGACGCTGCGGAAAAGGGCGTATCCCTTCGCGATCATGTCATTGAAGCGGGATATCTTGCCGCTGCCGGTTTCAACGCCTTGATGCTCGCCGAAGCGGCGGCATGGACCAATAAACCGAAGGTGGAAAGCAAGGAGAAGGAAAAGGATTGATGCGCAGCACGCCCAAATCTCTGCGTTTGCACATTGGCCTTTTCGGGCGGCGCAACGTGGGGAAATCGAGTTTGCTCAACGGGATTACGGGGCAGCAGGTTTCTATTGTCTCTGAATATGCAGGGACAACGACGGATCCTGTTGAAAAAGCCATGGAGCTGCTGCCGCTGGGCCCGGTACTTTTTATTGATACGGCGGGCTTGGATGATATGGGCGCTTTAGGTCAGCTGCGCTCCGACCGAAGCCGTTCCGTCTTTGATCGGGTTGATGTGGGCGTCATTGTTTGTGCGGCGGGCGAGTGGCAGGATTTTGAAAAAGAACTGCTCAAGGAACTGCACAGCCGCCAGGTGCCCGTGGTGGTGGTCTTCAATAAATGTGATACGGCGGAACCCTCGGCGCAGCTGGTCGGCGCGTTGATCGACGAAGACAACGTGCAGCGTGTGGTCATGGCGACGCTTACCGAAGGCAAGGGCTTGCCCGAGTTTCGGCAGGCGCTCTTGGACGTGGCTCCTGCCGATTATGTGGAGCAGCCCAGTCTGCTCGGCGATTTGGTCGGGGCCGATGAGCTGGCAGTTCTGGTGGTGCCCTTGGATAAGGAGGCGCCCAAGGGGCGGCTCATTATGCCGCAGGTCCAGAGTATCCGCGATCTGCTTGACAACAACGCTTCTTGTGTCGTGACCAAAGATGTGCAGCTGCGCGATACGCTCGTGAAATTAAAAGAACCGCCCAAGCTGGTGATCACGGATTCGCAAGCGTTTACGAAAGTGGCTGAGGTAACTCCGAAATCGGTGCTCATGACGAGCTTTTCCATTCTCTTTGCGCGCTTTCGCGGCGATCTCGTGACCCAGGTGGCGGGGGCATTGGCCATTGATTCGCTGAAGCCCAATGACCGCGTCTTGATTGCCGAATCGTGCAGCCACCATCCCATTGAAGATGATATTGGCCGAGTGAAGATCCCGCGCTGGCTGACCCAATATGTGGGCGGCCCCTTGCAATTTGATTCGGTGCAAGGGCATGATTTCGCCATGGATTTGAGTGCCTATCAGCTGGTGATCCATTGCGGCGCTTGTGTGACCAATCGGCGCGCCATGTTAAGCCGGCTCTTGAAATGCAGGCAGGCGGGCGTTCCCGTGACCAATTACGGGCTTGCCATTGCTTTCAGCTTGGGCATTTTTGAGCGTGCCCTGGAGCCCTTCCCCGATGCCTTGGAGCTGCTGCGTCGAAAAGAAGCGGAACATAATGCTTGACCTCGCTGTTTCAGTAAAGGCAAGGCAGCGCTCCGCCGCCGGTTTCGGAGCAACAGCCGGCCCGTATCGTCGATGTTTGAGCGGCGTGCGTGACGATGGGACGATCCGGCACAGGAAACAGGATATAGATCATGGATGAGCTCCGCACAAATCTCCATACCCAAACGATTGAGCAGTGGCTTCGCGAAGAGGATTCGGAGCGGTTGCAGCACTTGTGGAACGCCGCCAATGAGACGCGCAAAGAGTACGTGGGCGATGAGGTGCATTTGCGGGGGCTGATAGAAATCTCCAGCTATTGTATTCGTCATTGCGCCTATTGCGGGCTGCGCTCCGACCATCGCGAATTACAACGCTACCGCATGTCTGAAGCGGAAATTATGGGCTGTGTCAAAGAAGCGTGCGCCTATGGGTATGGTACAGTCGTGCTCCAATCGGGCGAGGATTACGGTATCAAAGCGGAGTGGCTGGCCGGTGTAGTGCGACAGATCAAAAAGCAGACGCCTTTGGCGGTCACCTTGAGTTTGGGCGAGCGTCCCGACGAAGATTTGATCGCGTGGCGCGAAGCGGGCGCCAATCGGTATCTCCTGCGCTTTGAGACGTCGAATCGAGCACTCTACGATGAAATTCATCCGCCCACAAACCGACAAGAATTGAGCGATCGTATCGCCATGCTGCGACGGCTCAAGCAATTGGGCTATGAGGCGGGCAGCGGGGTTATGGTCGGCATCCCGGGACAAGATTACACGGGCTTGGCGAAGGATATCGCCCTCTTCCGTGAGCT
>JAAYJI010000012.1 GCA_012523015.1 Candidatus Hydrogenedentota bacterium | reverse complement strand
GTCGCGGTACTGTTCCTGTATACCCTGTCCCGAGCGATACCCTTCAAAGCCGCCATAAACTTGTACATTGTCTTTGAGAATCAGAGAGCCGACTACACCGCCCCAATTTTGAGTCCGATTCTCATTGTACACGGTGGCAGCACCATTAAGGGGACCGCCGGCGACCCAGACCTCGCCGCCGCCCGGCGTATTTGCCGCAGCGTCAATAGCAGGTTGTATCGTTTTAAAAGCAGTCCGCCAAGTCAAACCATCTTGAACCGCACCGGGTTGATTATTCTTATCCACACGGAAAACGGTACCGGAACTAATGGTAATGACCGCGTCGTTTGAAAACACGGTATATTGACCATAGACGTTGTAGACGTTACGAATTTGACAGCGATAGATGCCGGCATCACCAATTGTTGCATTGGTAATATCCCAAGTAGCTTCAAAAGTTTTGCCGCCGGCGCTCACCCATCCCGATATATCCTCAAATCCAAGTCCCGTGTTACGCAGCCAACGATAAGACAATTCGCCATTTGACACAGATGCGCCGATTTTAAATTCGTGATTTCCTCCTATAGAAAGCTCACCGCCCTGGGGCTGGGGATCAGTGATAATCGCCGGAGCAACATTAACAACGGCTTCGTCAGAAAGTCTAGAATAAAGCGGAGAAGGTGCTATTTGGTTCGAGATCTGAACCCGATACCGTCCCGCTTGCGCAGGTGTAACACTGGGGAAACTTAATACGCCGCTCGTTTCCACTGGCATATTATTCCAACTGCCTGTGCTCATATTAAATTTCTGCCATTGATAGGTCAATCCGCTGCCTGCTGCTACACCCGCTTTAACACTCAAATTAACGCCGTCGCCCGGGAAAAAGTTGCCGCCTTGCGGCTGATCGTCAATGGCGATATCAGGCGGTGTTCCTCCCTTAATTTGAATTAAATCACTCGCTAGCGTGTGAGGGGCGCCGCAGTAAGTCGCACTCAATACAGCCTGATAATACTTGTACATATTGGTTCCGCCGACGCTGTAAACGTCCATAGTCGGGAAGAACCCTTGTGTGGTAGCGCCGGAAACAGGTGTTAATTCATCGGGAGAATATCCCGAGTACCATTGATAACCGATCGTTGCGGAACTCGCGCCTTCCACCTGAAGCCAGTGTTGGTCTCCATACTTCACCGGAAGAACGGCTTGGGTGGGTTGGACGAGAATGTCAAGATAGCCGCCGATACCTTCTGCCAGCTTCCATTCCTGCAGCGAAAGCCCGCTGTTAAACCAACTGTCAATGTTTCGCGTACCGTCTGCATTCAAATCTCCCTGACCGGGCTGTACGCCAAGATAATCAGGCAGGCAGGTAAAATTGGCGCAATTAAATTTATCTGCAAAATTGCGAAGGGTAAGACAAATATTACTGTCCGCAATGTCCACGTTTATCGTAACCGATCCGATCACAGGAATACCGCTCACATTCTGGGAAATATAAATGTTGTCTAAATTACCCCAAGGAAGACAGTTGAAAGCTTTGTTGCCCTTTTCCGTATCCAAGGAAATATCGTGAATCGCATCCCCCATGGCTTGCAAGAATAAAGGACCCAATTCACCATAATCTGACCGATCGGATTTGCCGATACTATTCAAAATACCGGGAAGCAGTTCACGCACAAAAGTAAGCCCCAGCCGGCCCATAAAGGCGTGCCAGTAATCCACGATCATGGGATCACCAATGGTCATATAGGCCGCGGTCATATTCGCTAACAGATCACGAAGCAAGGGATGCGCGTCGCTTAATAAGGGACCTTTATTCGCTGTGCCAAAAAGGGAAGGAATTCCTTCATTGATCGTATACACTTTCGGGCAGAAAGGGCCCCCTTCAATACCCATACTGATTGATCCGCCCGTAGTGATATTACGAGTGAACTTATTATTACAGCCTAAAACTTTAGCACTGATATTGACACCGTAGAGCGTAATCTCTGTTGTAAGCACCTTGTTTTTATTCGCGTTAAAGGCATTGCGGATCGCTTGAACACGGGCAGGCGCGACGCCTTCCACACACGCACCCGGCTTCAGTATTTCCTCAAGAAACGCCCATTGATAATTAGCAGGAATAAAGGTGCGCGCCGGCGCCCAGCGTACCGCCGCGTGATCGGCTGTATATTCACCTACAGGAACCCAACCCGGTCCCTGTTGTCCCATCACACTCGTCCAGACTGCTGTCTGTCCATTACAATTAGTTGACCATAGGTTGCAGCCAACGTATTTGGTCATCATACCATCCATGATGGACTGCGCCTGTGAGGCAAGAGCTGCAAAATTAGCCCAATTATCGCTTACCATGTAATCATGAGCGTGTGCGGGAAGTACACTTCCGCCTGCCAAAGCGAGAAGCATAACAAGACACTTCCAAGTAAACCTGCGTTTCATAACGAACCCCTTTACTTTTTATAGATCTTTTAGGACAATACACAATCAATAGGGGGAATCAATCCCATATTAAATTTCGTGCTTCTGTAGTAAATATTCTTTTTTTAAATGTTATTAAACTAAATTCGGCTTCTCCAACCGAACAAGACTTCAGCACGGTGAAGAGGATGTCGGCGCCGGCACCCATCATAGTCATACACTACGCCATCTTTAGTATATCATATTTTTAGTGAAAGTCATTAAAAAAAGTATAATTTTGATACATGGCGGATTCAAGGTTGAAATGCAACCGGTGCAAAAAAAGAGGACATCACAGAGATCTTCGGTACAATAGTTCTGTTCAAAAACCCGAAGGAGTCCATAATG
>JAAYJI010000011.1 GCA_012523015.1 Candidatus Hydrogenedentota bacterium | reverse complement strand
TTTCAATCCACGCCTCCGCGAGGGAGGCGACCCATTGAAAGACCCATCGGCAGTATTGGATTATGTTTCAATCCACGCCTCCGCGAGGGAGGCGACCTACTCCACTGTGAAAGCGGTGGCAGACGAAGAGTTTCAATCCACGCCTCCGCGAGGGAGGCGACCCGAGTTGTTGTCGAAACAGACGAAAATAAACAGTTTCAATCCACGCCTCCGCGAGGGAGGCGACGAATGGTGTAAGGATTTTAGACAGCCTTACGGTGTTTCAATCCACGCCTCCGCGAGGGAGGCGACAATAATATTTTGCGCAGTGCATCAGCATAATTTTGTTTCAATCCACGCCTCCGCGAGGGAGGCGACCGCAACATCTCTGTTGCCCATATTCTACCACCCCTATATAAAAGGGTTCAATTTTTCTTTTACTTGTTTTCCTTCTTTTTCAAGAGGTTTTTACAAGCTTTTCATCGATTTTTCCTGCGAACCTTTCGGCTACAGCGGCATCACTTGCTGTTCGCAGTCAGAATATCAGGGGCTCATCCATCGGTGTGATCGCTTTCGCACCTATGTGGACTACTTTTCCTTTCCACTTATCACCAAGAAAGTAAAATCTCAAGGAATCTTTTTCTTTGTCGATAATTTCTTCCAGCCTGATTTGCAATTGACTGGCTTGTCCATAGTCTATCAAACATTCAAATACTGAGTTTTGCACACGCAAGCCATAGCTTTGGCAGGTTTTTGCGACTCGTCTGAGGCGTTTTTTCCCACCCTCGCTTTCCGTGTTTACGTCATATGTGACTAACACCAACATGTTTACTCCATAAAGAATGGCGGATATTCAGGAAGATCTCCGCGAATGTGCCGACTTAGTAATAGGCTTTGTACATGGGGAAGCAAGCCATACGGGATCTTCTCTTTCAAATATGGGTGGATTATTTCTTGCTTCTTTCTTTCCTGCCAGGCTGTCAGGACTTGTTTTCGGGTTTCGTCATCCATCAAAACCGCCTCGCTTTCTTTGATTAAAAACCCGGATGGTGAAATTTGACGGCGGTTGACCAGGGTTAATGCAAGCCGGTCACATAGTATTGGTCTGAATTCTTCCATTATGTCGAGTGCCAAAGAGGGTCTGCCGGGACGGTCTTTGTGCATAAAGCCAACATAGGGGTCGAGTCCAATTGACTCAAGGGCTGATCTGGTTTCGTTTGCCAGCAACACATATAAAAATGAGAGCAAAGCGTTCATTCTATCAAGGGGCAGACGGCGATTGCGCCCGTTCATGGCAAATTCATCTTTTTGTTGTAGGATCATCTCGTTAAAACATGAAAAATATTGCTTCGCCACATAGCCTTCAATGGCGATTAGTTCTTCTGTGTCTTTGGCGTCTTTGGCAGACTGAATGCTTTGTTTAATTTTTTCGGATACATCCCGCAATTTTGCTTGATCAATGACCATGCTATGGTCGCGGATTGTTCGCTCGACAACTTTTCGTTGGTTGTAGATTTTCGCGTAAACGATGTTCCTGGAGATAGAGAGGGATTCTTCTTTGGATTCGGCAAGTGCAAATTGTTTTCTGCGTAGCAAAACGTTTCCGCGGATGTTTCCGGAGACATTTGCCAAAAATTTGCCATAGGGGGTGAGGAAGGTAAGATTTATTTTTCGCTCAACGCAAGCCCCCATCAGTTTTGGGCTGATACCGATCCAATTGAAGCAAACGATGGCATCCAAATTGAGCAGGGGCAGCCTGGTTTTCGGTTTTTCTTCGACCTCGACAATGATGGTTTCTCCTTCGAGGCTAAGAAAGGCTTCGGGGATGGTAACATAGAGGACGTTTCCGAGTTTCTTCATTGGTCTTCCTCCAAAAAGCGCTGTATATATTTTTTGACATCGCTTGCTTCGGTCTGGATGGTTGGCAGGCAAATTTCCACCAGTGAACATGATTTGCATTCTTTTTTATAGCGTGCTTGTGGGGTGTAGCCGCGGGCATAAAGCTGATGCATCTCTTTCGCGGAGTTGGTAACCAAATCGCGCAGTTGCTGGTCCAAACTGACCTCGGTGCGATGGCGGGTTTTTCCATAATAGAGGAACGCTCTTTCAACGGTGACAGAGAGCATTTCTTCGAGGCAGATTGCCTGAGCGCAAAGCTGCACTTCGTCCCGGGCATCGGGTTTTGGGAGCCCGCGTTTGTATTCGATGGGAATTGGTTTCCAAAGACCGGAATGACCTGCGAGGTTGACGCCATCTTTTGAGGGGTGAAATTCGACAAGGTCGCAGACGCCGGTGAGACCGAGCTTGAAGGAACGCACGGGAAGGGAGCGCGAGACGATCAAGCTGGGTCCCGACTGGTTTTCAAAGGGATCGTCAACCCGTTTGTGGAATTCATGCCCTTTGATGGTAAAGATGTTTTCGTCCCACTGCTGTTCAACCGTGATTAACGCCCATGACCTCCGGCAAAAGAGGAAATGGTGAATTCCCGATAACGGCAGCAGTTCGTCTTCTTGATGGGTCATCCTTCTATGCGTTCAGGAGTAAGTCCTTCCAAAGGTTCAACAGTTACCTTGCCATCTTTGTCGGCTTTAACGGTGCGGTGAACCTTTGCAGAAGAATATTGACCCGATTTGTTATTATGTTCAAACCAGACAAGTTCTACCACCTGCATAGAGCCACTTGGACGCGCAGAAGATTCATCTCCTTCAAAAATGGTTGCCAATGCTTTTTTAATTTCATCCGCATCTTCTCTCGAAAAACCGGTTTTTTCGGCAAGTTGGGGACTGATACTGCCATAGGTAACATACACTCCTTGGCTCACTCGGTGTTTCATACCCATGGTATCAGAAGATTTTCTGCCATCCTCAGTGGTTTCACTATTGACAGACTTCGTGATTTGAATAGATTCGATAATCACAGGTTCTACACTAAATGCAGCCTGGATGGTGACAGGTCCCCTTATACCAATGGAAACTTCCGCAGTGTCTTTACCTTTTTTAAAAGCAAAAACCTGACCAAAGGAGCGAACATCCATCCATTGTTCACAAACCTTCGCAGAAACAAGTTCCTTGTCTTTCTGTTCTTTCTTGTCCAAAGTAGCAAGAAAATGATTGAACCGCTCAGATAGTGATTTTTTTTCATCTGTCTTGTTATCATCCATTTGAACAAAAATAGCGTTTCCCATTTCTTGTAACCGATTGCGTATTTTACACTTCAGACATACGTCCGAAACCTCGCCCAAACCGTCACTGGTAGTGCGGGGTCTGTTGCCACCCAGCGGGTCGCCGTTTGGGTTTGCGTTTTTTGCCGTAAATACAAGTGCAAAGTCGATTTTATTCTGTAATGTCGCCATCATTTGTTTCCTCCGATTGTTCAGTTTTGTCTTTTTTTAACAGGGCTCTGTTTTGAGCCGAATAACCAAGAAGGTATAACGGTGAAAGAGGGGTGTTACTTTCAAAGTCTCCGCTTTTGAATAAAACCATGATCTCATCAATTAGCGATTGATAATACCCCGCACCAAACAATTGATTTCTGTAAGGAATCAGTTGATTGTACAACTGACCCCAGGTGGAATAAGGTTTCACCTGAAAGGCACTCATTAGCTTAAGAGCATTGGTTGTTCTTGTATCCTGCTTTTCTGCTTTGTAAAGTGCTGTTCGCTCTAATTTGTCAGCGACCGCCAGCAGCCTACCGAACAAATAGTCTCTGTCTGTTCTTTCTTTTTCCAGTTCCAATGGAATTTCCTCCGTTTCTTTTTTATAATATTTGCGTATTAGTGCACAGCTTATGTTGACAGATTTTCGCCAATCATTTTCGCTGAACTTGCCATTTTTATCCATAAAGCCCATAGGGTGAGAGGCGCGGTTTGCTGCCATTTCCACCAGATTTTTCGGGAAAGCAAAGTTACCAAACATGCATTCCAGCAGCTGTTTTCGGGTTTTCTTTTTTAATGTAGTGTAGGATTTGTCCCCTCGATCTTTTCCGTAAACCGCAAAGATAATTTCATCATAAGAAGGTGCGCCGATATATTCAACACGAGATGATTTCAGCTCAACGGTATCATCAGTAGGCTTTTTCCAGGCAGTTAGAAAATAGGATGTATCCTCGTGCCATTGCACGATTTTTCCAAGATATTCATCCTCTGAAAGCTCTTGATAAAAGACAAGTCCCATTCTTCCTGTAGTTGCTGAGTCAAAGGCAGCAATGCAGATTTTTCGGGCATGTTGTTTCAGTACATTTGCGTTTCTGTAACCCTGCAAAACACTTCTTAACTTTACTGCGTAATCTGCGTAAACTTGTCCTTTAAGCTCTTCGAGCCTTTCCCCTTCTGTTTGTATATCGGCTTGTGTGTCCTCGATTAAAATATACGAGTTATCGTATAATTTTTCGTTAACTTCCTTGTTATCGTCTACTGCCCAGGCAACAATTACCTGGCTATCAACATTGTAGCCATAATTTGAAATGAGCCATCGCAGCATTTGATGCACTTTTTGAGAGTTTTCATAGTCGATGATTATTGCATCATCTTGTTTTGCAAAGCGACCGCGAAAAGTGAATTCTGTCTTATCGTTGCAAGAAAGAAGCTTTGCATTACCAGTTGTTGAATTGATGTTTTTTGGATGTTGGGTGGCAATTTTTCCTACATCGAGACCACTAATGTAATCGAAAAGAGACTTTGTAAAGGATTTGCTGCCCAAAACATATTCTTTCCATAAATCGCGCAATTCTTCACTCTCCCAGACATTGATGAAACCATCTCCGGTTTGGACAGTGAAACGAACACCCAATTTTCTTATCTTTTCATAATCCAACCGGTTATGTAATGGAGTATCTGTTTGTTCTTGGTATTCATTATCTTTAAATATTGCACTGCCTTCCAGATCCTCTACGATGGTCTGTCCAGATATATAAGTATGTATAGCGTTTAAACTTGGATTTTGACCTTTCCAGTTTTTCAATTCAGATAAATATTTTTTAGTTTTTGCCTTATTGATGCCACCAAGGTAATCCAATTGATCGCAAAGTGGATGAGCTTCCACATTCGTGGTACGCCCTGAAGAACCTTCTGTACAGGGAATGATGATTGTTATCTCTTTTTTATCTCGAGTGGCACTCAAGAATTTACCATGTTGGGCTAAATTCACACAAATTGTTGACTTGAATGTTGTATGAAAAATGGGTAAGAGAGTTTTTTTCTCATCGATGACACCATCCTTCACACTCCCCGCGATACCTATAGCATTTTCAGAAAGTTCATAGGTTTCCAATAGATTTTGAAACAGTCCCATATTATTCCTCTCCGACTTCATCATCCACTGACAGAAGGTTCTGTCCGATCACAAATTCTTTAACAATTTGCTCTTCGAATACAGTTCGTCGTTTTATTACAGGGCTGTTCGGTGGAGGAAAGATAATAACTCCATCGTGCATGGCACAGTTAAAAAAACGTACATTGAAACTTTTTTGCATATTTTCATCCGGGTAGTCAATTCCATGGAGCATGAATCCAAAATCGAGCTGACCATAATCATCATAAAAACCATCTCCATTGCCAAACTCGCATGGTTCAACGTAAGCCTGGCACTCCCTCGTGCCTAAAAAGACATCTCTTCTGCCTCCTCTTTCAATACTGCGCTTGGCAATATTGTGGTGTTTATTTTCATTTCGGTCGGTCAACAATTCAGGTCTATATTCGTTCCATTCAAAATGCGCAAGAACCTGATAGTGAACATCCTTAAGATAGGTGTAATAGGCAAGCTCGTTTCCACCTCCCATTTTTATGGGGCGAATCCCCTTTCCTTCTGTCTGGATTTTATTCATGATGCGCACCGCATCTATCAGCCAAACCAAGGTCGGCTTCCAGTAGACAGATTCCAGTATTCCCTTAATAGCTTGATATGTGGGTACTTGGTATGAGAATTTCTCACCTCCCACACGGGTGATTGGATCCGAAAACAAGGCGTACCTTCCGTATACTTCAAAGGAAATGGAATTTCGCTTTTTCTCGATGGTTTTCAAAACATCATCCTTCACGTGTTTCCTCCTAACAAATATTAAAATTATGGATTGGTTCTAAGATAACCCCTGTTTCTTGTGAATAGTAGCTCGTGCAAAGCAACATTACACCGGAATCCTCGTCGAGGGGATGGAGGGCGCCTGCGTTACGAAGCTTATTGTACTCGTGTTCAAACAAGGATACGCAGTATTGCTGTAGTTTTTTTAGTACCTTGAGCTTTTCTTTTGTGAATACATCTTTCGGTTGTTTATTGTAGGCATCAACCAGGTTATCCACCCGATCTTCCTTTTTTTCGACTTTAGTATTATTAAATAAAGTAATCACAGTTCTTGTGTTTTTTTCTATTACGTAAAACTCTTCACCAGCAGTTCGAAATGCCTGTGGCACCATATGCTGAAACTGCTTTCCTGTTCTGTTTTGGTAGTAGTCGCGCCCTAGTTTGTTGTCGGAAAGCATACGATATAAAGTGGTGTCATATTTAACCGGGTAATCCAATTCGCCATTTTTTTCCTTCTTTTCGAAATATTTCACATAGTAATGATGCATAATCGAGTCGTCGATTAATTCTAAATCAGGGTTCTTAGTTTCAATGATTTGCTTAGTGAG